>DATMTF010000264.1:0-21961 GCA_035565015.1 Asticcacaulis sp.
GGTGTTTGCGCCCGCCCGTTCCCGGCTGCAACTGCGGCAATGGCGGCTATGAAACTTCGACGCAGCATGGTCCCATGGAACAATGTTTTTTGAACTCTACCGCGCATGTAGTCACGGGGCAAGGACGATGATCCGCGGAGCTAATCCTGTATTAAGCGCAATCGGCTAACCAAGAGCCTATTCCCCGGCAGAAGATTCAACTTTCAGCGACCCGGCGTGCAGATGAAGTCCGGACCAGGTTTCGAGGTGAAAATCTTTCAAACCATCTCGATATCCCGCCCGAACGCCAGCCGCGCCTCGCGAATTGCGTCGTGATGGGCATTGGCCCACAGCATCAGGCCGTGCAGAGCGGGCATCAGGCTTTCGCCGAGCGGAGTGAGCCGGTATTCGACGCTGGGCGGCACGGTCGCGAAGACATGACGGCTGATCAGGCCGTCGCGTTGCAGATCGCGTAAGCTCTGCGTCAGCATGCGCTGCGAAATGTCCGGCACGGCGCGTTTCAGCTCGCCGAACCGGTGCGGACGCGCCGCCAGCGCAAACAGCAACAGGCTGGTCCACTTGCCGCTGATATGATCCATGACGTCGCGCACCGGACAGCTTGTCGCATCCAGTTCACCGCACGTCACCTGCGCCAGCATATCCTTAAATGTCTCGCGCATGGCGTCTGTGATCAGTTCCTTCAAGGTAACCATCTCCCGAAAATCTGCCGTCTTTACAGGACGGCGAAAGCGCCTATTTTGACATTGATCTCATTATGAGACTATATACCGATAGGAGACTAAAATGTCCACGCTGCTCGTTACCGGCGCCAATGGCAAGCTGGGTCGTCATGTCGTCAATCTGTTGCTGGCCAAAGGCGGGCATGCGGTTATCGCCGCTTCGCGCGATCCGTCAAAACTGGCCGATCTGGCGACGAAGGGCGCGCAAACCCGCCGCGCTGATTTCGACGACCCGGCCAGCCTCGCCGAAGCGTTCAAAGGCGTGGACCGCGTGCTCATCATCTCGACGGACGCGCTCGGTTCTGGCCAGCGCCTGACGCAGCACAAGAATGCCGTCGCAGCCGCTGCGGGCGCAGGCGCGGGCATCGTCTATACCTCCATGCCCAAGCCGGACGTCTCAAAGGTGACCTTTGCGGGCGACCACCTCGGCACGGAGGCGGCGATCAAGGCCAGCGGCGCGCCCTATACAATCCTGCGCAACGCCTGGTATCAGGAAAACTTGCTGGGGGCCCTGCCGCATGCGCTGGAAACCGGCCAGTGGTTCAGCGCGTCGGGCGAGGGCCGTATCAGCCATATCGCCCATGCCGACTGCGCAGAAGCCGCCGCCGCCGCGCTGGCGCAGGCGCCGGAGAACAAGACCTACACCCTGACCGGACCTGAGCTTTTGACCACAAAACAGATCGCCGCCCTGGCCAGCGCCGCGACGGGCAAGCCGCTCGCCGTCATCGACGTGACGGATGAACAACTGGCGGGCGGCCTGAAGGCGGCGGGCCTGCCGGAAGCGATCATACCGATGCTGGTGTCGTTCGACGCCAATACGCGCGAAGGCGGCTTCGACGTGCTGACCAATGATGCCGAAGCCCTGACCGGCCATAAGCCGCAGCCGCTGGCTGACTTCTTCAAGGCCGCCTTGTAGGCATTGCATGGCGGGAGGCGATCCGCTAACGCAAATCCATGCGCATCCTTCCCGTCGAACCTTACCATATCCCGGCCCTGTCCGAACTGGCCGTCGCCTCGTTCACCGAGACCTTCGGCCATCTCTATCCGCCCGAAGACCTGGCCGCCTACCTGCACAAATCCTATGCCAAGGACGTGCTGGCCGCTGAGGCTGCCGATCCGGCGCAATATTGGCGCATCGCGTTCGACGAGAACGGACGCGCCGCCGCCTATCTGCAATGCGGGCCGGTCAGCCTGCCGCACCCGGACGCCGATCCGGCGCGTGAGGGCGAACTGAAACGGCTCTATATCCATTCCGATTATCAGGGCAGGGGATTGGGCCGTGACCTGCTCAATCTGGCGCTCGATCATCTTAAAGAACGCTATGGCTCGGCGGCGCAGTGGATAGGCGTGTGGAGCCAGAATCACAAGGCTCAGAAGCTTTATCTGTCGGCGGGATTCGAGAAGGTCGGCGATTATCTGTTCGCGGTCGGCGAGACGCGCGACGAGGAGTTCATTCTGCGCAAAGCAGGCTGAGAAACTCCGTCTCGGCCCGTGTGCCCGCGCGCTCCTTCAGCCGCAACGCATGGAAGGGGCGAGGGTCGAGACCGATGTCGATTCCCTGCACGTCGCCGGTGCGGATGGCGCGGTGCGTCACCAGTTCCGACAGCAGGCTGGCCCCGGCGCCCGCCTCGACCGCGCCGCGCACCGCTTCGTTCGACGGCAGTTCCAGCGCGATATTGTGCGCCTCCAGCCGTAACCCCAAACCCGCCAGATGTTCGGCCAGAAGGGCGCGTGTGCCCGATCCCGGTTCGCGCACCACGAATTTCAGCATGGCCCAGTCCGCCGGGGTCTGCGGCGTCGGCGCGCCATTGGGCAGGACTAGCAGCATCCGGTCGCCGTTAAGCCGGGTGGCGCTCAGGCGCGCATCGTCCACCGCGCCCTCGACCACGGCGATATCGGCTTCGTGCGACAACACCTTCACCGCCGCCAGTTCGGTGTTGAGATGCTCGACATGCAGGACCAGGCCCGGAAACGCCGCCTGAAAACGCGCCAGACGCGGCGGCAGCCAGAAATTGCCGACCGTCTGACTGGCGCAGATACGCAAACTGCCGCGCAAGGCCCCGGCCACATCGCGCACCAGCGCCTCGGCCTCATGCGCGCGCGCCAGCACGGCCCGCGCTTCGGGCAGGAACAGACGCCCGGCTTCGGTCAGCACAATGCCGCGTCCGATGCGGTCGAACAGCTTGACGCCGAAACCCTGCTCCAGCGCCGAAACGGCGGCGCTGACCGCCGACTGCGTCAGGTAAAGGCTCTGCGCCGCGCGCGTCAGATGCTCGCGCTCGGCCACGGCGACAAAGATGCGCAACTGTTCGAGGGTCATATATTCCCTATATATGCCGACGCGCCATCGGCAAATTGAAAGCTGATATACTGTGCGTCAGGCTGCCTATATGGCCGATGCTGCAAAACCCACGCCTGAGCAAAGGCGCGCCCGAAAGGCGGAACGCCGCGCCAAACAACGCGCAAGCAATGTGCTGCGCGCCGAAAAGATGCACACGGCGCGCCTTGCCGATGCTCAGGTTAAACAGCCGTCCTATGATTTGCCAAAGATCAATATCGGCTGCTCCGGCTGGTTTTACTGGGACTGGAAGGGCAAATTCTATCCGTCGCAGATGCCGACAAAGGACTGGTTCGCCCATTACGCCGGACATTTTTCAACCGTCGAACTGAATGCGCCCTTTTACGGCTGGCCGACGGTCAATGCTGTCAAGACCTGGCTACGGCAGGCGGACGGGCATCCGTTCGTCTATACTGTTAAGGTATCGGAACTGATCACCCATATCCGCCGCTTTGAGGACGTGCAGGAATTGATCCGCGACTTCGGCTATATCGCCGACCTGTTGGGCGAACGCATGGGCTGTTTCCTGTACCAGTTTCCGGCCAGCTTTCAGTACACGCCGGAACGGCTGGAACGGATCGTTTCACAACTGGACCACCGGCGGCGCAATGTTGTCGAGTTCCGCCATGAAAGCTGGTGGAACGAAGCGGTCTATGCCGCGTTCCGCGAGCACGGGACGATCTTCTGTTCGACCAGCGGCCCGAACCTGCCCGACGCGATCGTCCGCACCGCTGACGAGACCTATGTGCGCTTCCATGGCCCGGAACGCTGGTATCGCTACGATTATTCAGATGCGGAACTGGCCGACTGGGCGCAGCGCATCCGCAGTAGCGGCGCGCGGCGTGTCTGGGCCTATTTCAACAATGATTACAACGCTTATGCGATTAAGAACGCTCAGACCTTGCGCGAGATCCTTTCAGATCAGCCTGACGCGCGCTGACGCAGCCACAGGGTCAGGGCCCACGCATAGCCTTCGTTCTTGAGATTCACCAGCGCCTGCATCGGCTCCAGCCAGACCAGTTCGTGATCCGGCTCGCACTTGGCTTCGGGGATGCCGCCGATCAGGCGCATCTCGAAGAAATGGCAATGATTGTTATAGGGCGTACCGTCATCATGGATGAAATAATGCAGAAGATCGGTAATCGGTCGCACGACCTCGACCTTCAGCCCCGTCTCCTCGCCGAATTCGCGCACCACGGCGATCTCCGGCGTCTCGCCCGGATCGACCGCGCCGCCAGGGAGGTCGTACTTGAAATTGTCATAGCCGATGCGCGCGCAGGCCAGCTTGCCGTCGCGCACCAGAATGCCATATCCGGCGGTGCGGGGCCGGTACTCCCAGCCCGGCAGCTTGTCGCCGAACTGCTTTAAGGGCGCGCTCATTCGCCGTGCAGCACGGTCCACGGATCATCGACCTTATTGCTGATGAAATCGTCATACGGCGTCGCCGGATAGCCAACGCCCATTGTCTTGGAATCGCGCCAGGCGTCGAGAATCGCGTCGCGCAGATTCGCTGCGCCCAGCGCCACCTGTCTGGTGATAAAGGCCTTGCCGCGCGGATCGCCGTCCGCAAAGCCGCCGTCCTTGTAAAGCTGATACATCGGAATGACCTGATCGAAACTGGCCTTCAGCCTGGTCGTGAAGCAGGTCATGACCGGCTCGGTGCAGGGCGTATAGTCAGGCTCGTATTGTTTCAGGTCGGCTTCGGTGACGTTCTTCGTCACATACGGGCCTTCCAGCGGCACGTGGATCTTGTCGGTGGTGAAACCCTGCGGATTGGGGAAATTGCCCCAGCCATTATAGTGGATCGACAGGTGAAGCGGCTGGGTCGCGTCGCCGATATAATGCGCCATGACGCCGATATCGTACTTGATCTGGGCCTCGCGACGCAGACGGTCGGCGTGATACCAGGTCTTCCTGTCCTTGTCGCTTTCGCGCGTCTCCATCAGGCTGATCACGCGCCAGTAGGCGAAGTCCTTGACCACCTGCTGATAGGCGTCCACCTCGGCATAGGGCAGGTAGCCTGCGCGGTCGGGATCGCCGCCCTTGGCCACGACGGCGGCGGCGTACTGCGAGCGCTTGGCGGGCAGGTTGTCGAGCGTCACGCCGGCGAGCGTAGTCCCATCGTCGTTCAGGTCGATAAAGTGCAGGGCGTCGCGTTCAGAATGCACATCGCCCGCGCCGCGCCAGCGGTCGGGCTCATTGGCGTATTCGCCGATATCGACCATGGTTTCGGGGGTGCGCAGGAAGGCCGGAACATAGGCGGGCAGCAGGCGCACGCCTTCCATGCCGATCAGGCGATGGCCGACCGAGCCCCAGGCCCAGGCGACGCCCGCCGCCGTCAGACCCATAATCACCACAGACGCCGCTATCGCCTTACGCATGTCTTTGTCCTTAACCTCGTCCGTTTCTGTTGAAACGTATCTCTAATCCGTTTCCGGCGCGAGAGTCACCTCAAGACCGTCAAGATCGTTGCGCATCAGAATCTGGCAAGACAGCCGCGAATTGCGCTTGACCAGGAACGCCTCGTCCAGCTTCTCGTCTTCCTCGTCCGATTTCGGAACCAGCCTATCCAGCCATGACTCGGCGACATAAACATGACAGGTCGCGCATTCCAGCGCGCCGCCGCACTCGGCCTTGATCGGTAAGCCGTTGTCGCGGATGATTTCCATGATGCGCCAGCCTTCGAGCGCAGGCAGGGTGTGGACCTCGCCGGCGCGATCGGTGCAGACAATGTGCAGTTCGGTGTCGGACATATGTTTTCGCCGCTTGATTTAAGAAACCGGGTTTGCGTTTAAAACCCCGGAGTCAAAATCGCCAACGATAATTTCTGGCTCAAGCCTTTAGTTCGGACCTTTGAGGTTGCGGATGCGCAGTTCATGCAGGTAGGCGGCGACATCCATCAGGGCTGCGTTCATCTGATCGCGCACGCGCTCCAGTCGCGTCGCCGCCCCCGCATCATCGCCGCGTTCGGCGGCCTCTGCGGCGGCGGCCAGGGCGTGTGCGCCGATTCCGCCCGCAGCGCCCTTGATCGTATGCGCCGCATCGCGCCAACCCTCGTGACCCGTGGTCAGCAGCGGCGCCCATAGCTCGCACTGATGCTGAAACAGGCGCAACACCTCCTCGATGACGGCGGCGTCATTCAGCGTATAGGCTTCAAGATGGCCAAAATCGACGGCTCCCGTCAGGTCTCTGCGCGCCAATGCCTTAGCTCTCCAAGCTGCCGCGAAAAAATACCACATACCCCGATTTTACGCTTGAAACCCAGAAGAAAATGGCTATGTTCCGCCGCTCACCGCCGGACGATACCAACACTGGCGGTTCTGAAATGGTTTGGGTGTGTAGCTCAGTTGGTAGAGCAGCTGACTCTTAATCAGCGGGTCCACGGTTCGAGTCCGTGCTCACCCACCAACCATATTAAAGGCCTCCCGCAGTCGGGAGGCTTTTTGCTTTAAGGGGTTGCGTCTTCCTTAAAGCCGCAGATGTTGCGGCTTGTCAAAAGAGAACAAAACCGGACTCGGTGATTTAGCCGCTCATATCGGTTTGGACTGTTCCGACAGATGCACGGTCTTTCGTATCAACACATGCATTCCGAAAGCTCTATTTCGTTGCTCTATCAATAAGCCTGACGAAACGGCGCATCGAACAGTCTTCATGCGCCGTGGCGGATGGGCAATCTGCAATCGTCACCTTACCGATTTCAGGCGGTTGCGTCAGAGTAAGCGCGCTGACGGCGCGAAGTTGTTTCAGACTTTGGGCGACGTAACGAACGCGCACAAAATCTTCGCCGCTCGCGCCGCTTCGCCAGACTTCGAACACGAGCCCTCCGCCGGGCGCCGCCTGGCCGGGTCCGTAATCCGGCAAGCGCCAATCGAGGCCCAGAAGTCCGGCCAGCATATAAAGCGTGCCATCATGGCCGACGATAACCGTTATGGGGGCGCCGCCGCCGACGCCCTCCGGCGCGCCTTGCAAGGTCGCCGCCAGTTTTTCGGCAAGATAAGAACTGGTCTGGCGTCCGATTTCCGGCGCATGCAGGCGCAGGTCGAAGGATGCGGCGTGCAGGGCGAACAGATGGGTCAGGGCAGGCGCATCGACGCCGCGCCAGCCAAGCGCGGCGAAATCCTGCCCGTCGGCATAGCCCATCAGCAGGCTCTCGATCAGGGTTCCGGTGGCCACGGCGGGAGACGTCACTGTCGCCATGCCGTCATCGCCGGTCGTCAGGGCGATGGGCGTCATATCCAGATGAATCTTGTCGCCCGGCGTATGCGCCGAAGCGCAGGGCGCGGCGTCGCATTGCCACATCAGCGCCTCGACCTGATCGACGCCGGAGCGATGGCGCGCATCCCAACGGACGAGATCGCCGCCGCTGCGCGCCAGAATCGCAGCCTTCTGCCGTTCGGGATCGGGCGTGGCAGCGCCGGCTCGGAAGGCGTCGAACAGAGGATCGGCGGCGCCCGCAGCGACATGGTGGACAGTTGCGTTGCAACTGGGGCTCAGGCCTTCGGCCAGGCTTGCCGCTGTCGCTTCGGTGCGCTCGGTGGCGTTGGCCCAGTAATAGACCTGATCGCAGTCCTTGGCGTTGTCCAGCAGGCCTTCGCGGACGTAGAGATCACGATAATAGGCTCCGAGCAGGGCGGCCAGTCGCTTGCCTCTGGGCGTCAGTTCGCCGGGCGCGACGCTGAAGGCGGGCCAGGGGCGCACGCTGTAGGCGTCGAGCTGCTCCGGCGTCTTCATGGCGCTGCGCACGCCATGGCGCATCAGGATCACGACGCGCTCCAGCCGGTCGGGCGCGGCGGCGCGGGCCGGACCGGCGCAAACCGCCAGGACTGCGATCAGCGCCGCAACAGACCTGATGATCTTCATAAGCTAACGCTCCACCCGGTTCATGGCGCCCGTTTTACGGTCATAACTCAGGGGCGCGAAGGTGATGGAGCGCTTGTAGTCGCCGCCGCCGGGCAGGAGATTGTCATGATAGAACAGCCAGTCGCGACCGCGATAGTTGATGATCGCCTGATGATTGGTCGAGATTTTACGGTAGTCCAGCACGACTCCGCGATAGGCGTACGGCCCCATCGGCGATGTGGCGGTCGCATAGACGATCTGGCCCGGCCAGCCGGTTGAGAAGGTGAAATAGTAAAGCCCGTCATGTTTGTTCAGATAGGGCGCCTCGCCGTATTTGACCTTGGGGTCGTTCGCCGGAAAGCCGTCGATGCGGATGTCCTCGATGGAGCCTTCGGTTTCTGTCATGTCGGCTTTGAGTCGGACGATCTTGGGGACGCGTGTACCGAAGACCATATAGGCCTGGCCGTCGTCGTCGATCAGCACAGCCGGGTCGATCGGCTCAGCTCCCGCATTGGCGTCGCGCGCCTTGTCGATCAGCGCGTCGCCGCGCGCGTCCTTGAACGGGCCTTTGGGATCATCGGAGACGGCGACGCCGATCTTATCGCCCCCGACGGGCGCATAGAAATAGTATTTACCGTTGCGATAAGCGGCTTCCGGCGCCCACGCCTTGGCGTCGGGCCGCGCCCAGGAAAACACGCGGACCGACAGAAAAGAGCCCTGATCCGTCCAGTGGCGCATGTCTTTGGACGTAAACAGACGCCAGTCGGTCGAATCCCAGTACTTGCCGGAATTGTCCTGATCGTTGGTGGCGTAAAGATAGATGCGCCCCTTGAAGACGTGCGGCGAAGGATCGGCGCAGAAGCGTTGCGAGACGGACGCTGGCGTTGCTTCCGGCGCAGCGCCAGCGGATGGCGACAGGGCGGCGCAACTGAGCGACAGGGCGGTGAGGCAGATGGGCGCGATTCTCATCAGCATGGCTTTCCGGGGATTTCAGGGACGTTTCCTGCGGGTTGGCGGATCCAGTTCATCTGTGCCGAGCCAGTTCGACAGGAAGGTTTTGACATTTTCGATATGGCCCCACATGGCGACATAGGCTGCGTCGCCGTCCCGCCGACGCAGAGCGTCGACAATGCGGTCGTGATCCCGCACCCAGCGGTCGCGATAGCGCTTATCCTTGATATGCTCATGCAGGCGCCGCCAAAGCGGATTGTCATGACGGCGCTGACGCAGTTGCTCGACCAGCAGCACCAGCTCGTTATTCTGCGTCGCCTGCGCAATGGCGGTATGGAACAGGCTGTCAAAGCCTTCCTTCGGCTCGCCGAAGGCGGCGGCGCGATGGCCCTCATAGGCCTGTTCAATGGCGCGGATATCGTCATCGCCTGCATTCTGCGCCGCCAGTCGCGCAATATGACTTTCCAGCCACTGACGCGCCTGCAGGAGTTCAAACGGTCCGGCGGGCGGATGCGCGTCGGTCAGCCTGGACTCCGACGGCGCGGCGTTTTCAAAGGCGAGGGGCGTGATATAGATGCCCGACCCGTGCCGCGGCTCAATCAGGCCCTTGACTTCCAGCATGACGAGGGCGTCGCGGATCACGGTTCGACCGACATCATAGCCTTGCGCCAGTTCGCGTTCGGGCGGCAGGCGACCGGTGACGTCGAATTCGCGCGCGCGGATGCGGCGGATCAGGTCTTCGCCAATATCCTGGTAGGCGCGTCGTTCGCGCGGGTGCGGGTGAAGCGGGGGCGCATGCTCGTCCATGTGAAGATCCTGCCTTTAATGAGATTGAGTCTGCGCCTGAGTCTGCGGCTCGGACGGTGCGGGGCCGTAATGCGCCCGCGCGCCATCCAGGTCGATGTCGATCCGGTCCAGCATGACGCCGGGATCGAGCGGCCAGACCTTGAGCGTGTGTTCGCCCGCCGTCAGCATACGCAGCGGCAGCTCGCGCACCGCCGTATTGGTCAATACGTTTTCACGCCATTCGTCGCTGCGGCCAAGGGTCGAAAAATCGAAGGTCTGGACCGGCCCGTCGTCGAGTTGCGCCGCCACGCGGACCTTCATGTCGCGCGTCAGCGGATGTGTGGGCAGGGCGATCAGCTTCAGCGCGCCGCCCACGCTGGTCGAGGTGGCGAAGCGATAGACGGCGGGATCGCTTTGCGGCGGCGCATCGTCGGGCTGGGTAGGCAGGTCGAGGCGCGCCCGGAGTACGCCGTCCAGGCTGCCGAGGCCGTCAATGACCCGCCAGTCCTTGCCCGTAGTCTGGCTGGCCGCAGGTATGGTGACGATCCGGTTGTCCTCGACGGGAACGCCCGCTGGCAATGCCGACAGGATGCGAACATAGATGGTATGATCCTCGCCGCCGCAGGAGAGGTGAATCTCCGCATCGCCCGCCGGACCCTGACCGTCATAATGCAGCACAAGGCGCGCCTCATAGCGGTCGTCGCTGTTCAGCGTTCCTGAGATCGCTGACAGGCTCAGATGATCGGCGCCTTTCGTCTGGCGCCAGTCCGCTTCGACGGGCTGATGCGCGAACAAGGTGACCGGCCTGTCTTCGGCGCGCCCGGCCACGAAAGGCAGGGTGTTGTGGTCATTGTACCATTGACCCGACAGGGCCAGATCACAGCCAGTCTTTGTCGACGTTGACCAGTTCGGCCACATCGGCTCGTCAAACACCGGCAGCGCGCGCGGGGCCATATCCATGATGTTGCGCCATTTGCCGTTTTCAAGCCCATTATAGGTTGCGGTGTCGGCGACGATCCGGGCATGGGCGGTCCGGGCCTGCGCCACATAGGCGTTGGCGCTGGCGCGTTGTTCGCGCGCATAGAGGCTGGCCAGGTCGAGGCTCATAATGCGCGTGTTGAGATTGGCGGCGGCGCGCACCGGATATAACACAAGCTCGAAATAGGCTGACTGGCGGTCGGCGGGCATGAGCGCCGCCAGTTTTTCGGCGCGCGCCGTGATATTCTGATAGGCCAGGATACGGGCCTGCGCCTCTTCGCCATCGGATTCGGCGAAGGCGTCCGGCTGGTTAGGCGTCACCCATTCGGTCTGACCGAAACCCATGAATTCCGGACGTCGCGCAAAGGCCAGATCATAATAGCGCATCATCAGATCCGCCAGCTCATCCGCATGTTCGGGGCCGAACTGCGCGCTCATAAAGCCTTTGAGATAGTCGCGCGGAGTCTCGTCGAAGCTGTGGGCGTCAAAGGCCAGGTCCAGAAAGTACTGGGTCAGATATTCGGCGGGTTTGATGTCGCCGACATTGACGATCCAGATGCGTCGGTCATTCTCGGCGTAGGCGCGCTGCATTTCTTCGTGGACGAGCGCGGGATGGGTGGTGGCCAGCCAAAGATAATCGTGTGGCCGTCCCCAGTAGGACAGATGATAATAGACGCCGGAGCCGCCGGAGCGCTTCTGCTCCTCAGGCGTCGATAATTCGCGGATATAGCCATAATTGTCGTCCGCCCACATCAGGGTGACGTCGTCGGGGATGTTCAGACCGGCGTCATAGGCCTCCTGCAATTCGTGATAGGCGACATAGACCTGCGGCACATAGGCGATCGGCGTCTTCAGCTCTTTTTCCAGCAGGCCGCGTTGCAGGCCGATGACGTCCTCCAGAATCTGTTCGCGTTGCGCCGTCGTCGTCGCGCCCTGCATCGGGCCGTCGTGGATGCCGCGCAGACCGACCGTATAGATGTCTTCGTAGGGTCTGCTCTGGTCGATGCGCTCGCGCCAGTAATCGAGAATGGCGCTGCGATTATGGGTGAAGTCGAACGGGCCTTGTTTCGTTTCGTCCCATTCGCGCAGATTGTTGCGCAGCATGGGTTCGGCATGCGAGGTGCCGATCACGATGGCGTAATCTTTCGCCAGTGGCGCATTGCCGGGATTGCCGAAGAAGGGCGTCGAAATCGAGTGCATGGCGGGCCAAAGCGTATCGGCCTTGAGCCGCCAGAGAAGCTCATAGACCCTGGCGTAGGTTTTGGGCCCGATATTGCCGGTTTTCGGATCGAGCGTTTTGGCCGCCCACGGCTCCAGCCCCCAGTCCTCGTCATTGATAAAGACGCCGCGATACTTCACGGACGGAGTCTGCGAGGTGACGGCTGCGTCGGAAATCGCCAGCCGGTCCTGACGGCGCGGCGTTACATCTGCCCACCAGCTCCAGGCCGAAACCCCCAGTTCGCGCGACAGATCGACCGCGCCATAGACCGCGCCGCGTACGTCGGAACCGGCGATCAGCACGTAGGCGCGGCCTTCGCGACGGATCACGACGCGGCGATAGACCTCCCATTGTCCCTTGAGGTCGGAGAGGTCCACCCCGCCTTCGCGCGCCAGCTTCCGGATGGCCGGGGCGTCGTAGAGGCCGATCAGAATGCAGGTTCTGGCGCAGGTTTCCGGCGTCGCTGAGGTCTTGGGCGCCTGTCCGCTCAGGGCGGTCAGATCGCCCGCCAGCATATCGGTCGCCAGAGCCATCGTCTTGCCCGCGCCGTCGTCGACATGGACAAGGCCGGTCAGGTCGCGACCGTCGAACAGCGGCAGTTCCCCCGCCGCCGCCGGCAGGGCGCAAACAGCGACGGTCAGCGCGATCAGGCTAAAGCCCAGGCGTTTCACGAACGGCGTCATCACCTTGTTTATCCCTGTCTTAATGTTCTGCCGGCGCAGTGGTCGACCTCTTTTTCCCTGATGGGCTGGAAACATTATAAAACGGATATTGCAATCAATTACAATATGAAATATTCATTCTGAAGCTGGCGCGAACCGTCAAAAAGGGGTGGCGAACACCCTGACAACCCGTGGGAGGGACAAGGCCAGATGCAACAGGTCAGCCACTTTATCGGTGGACGCATCGTCTCGCAAGCCTCGCGCTTCGCCGATGTCTTCAACCCCAATACCGGATGCGTTCAGGCGCGGGTCGAGCTGGGCGACGCGGCGCTGCTGGAGACGGCTGTGGCGTCGGCCGCGCGGGCGCAGAAGGGCTGGGCCGCCACCAATCCGCAGCGGCGGGCGCGCATTTTGTTCGAGTTTGTGCGTCTGGCCAATCGCGACCGTGACGCCCTGGCGGCTTTATTGTCCAGCGAACACGGCAAGGTCATCAACGATGCGCATGGCGACATCCAGCGCGGGCTGGAGGTGGTCGAATTCGCCTGCGGCGTACCGCACCTGATCAAGGGCGATATGACCTCCGGCGCGGGTCCGGGCATCGACGTCTATTCGCTGCGTCAGCCGCTCGGCGTCGTGGCGGGCATTACGCCGTTCAACTTTCCGGCCATGATCCCTTTGTGGATGTGCGCGCCCGCCATTGCCTGCGGCAACGCCTTCATCCTCAAACCGTCCGAGCGCACCCCATCCGTGCCGCTGCGCCTGGCCGAGCTGTGGCTGGAGGCGGGCCTGCCCGAAGGCGTATTCAATGTCGTCATGGGCGATAAGGAGATGGTGGACGCCATTCTCGATCATCCGCAAGTTCGGGCCGTCAGCTTCGTGGGCTCGTCCGATATCGCGCACTATGTCTATGGGCGCGGCGCGGCGGCGGGCAAACGCATGCAATGCATGGGCGGGGCTAAGAATCACGGCATCGTCCTGCCCGACGCCGATCTCGATCAGGCTGTGGCCGATATTGTCGGCGCGGCCTTCGGCTCGGCGGGCGAGCGCTGCATGGCCCTGCCGGTGGTCGCGCCGGTGGGCGAGGCGACCGCCGACGCCCTGCGTCAGAAGCTGGAAGCGGCCATAGACGGTTTGCGCGTCGGCGTTTCCAGCGATCCGCAGGCGCATTACGGCCCGGTCGTCACCGACGCGCATAAGGCAAGGATCGAGGACTATATCGCCCTGGGCGTAAGCGAGGGCGCCGAGCTGGCGCGCGACGGACGCGGGCTGTCGCTGCAAGGGCATGAGGGCGGTTTCTTTCTGGGGCCGACCCTGTTCGACCACGTCAAACCTTCCATGCGCAGCTATCAGGACGAAATCTTCGGGCCGGTGCTGCAAATGGTGCGCGCCGACAGTTTCGAAGCCGCGCTCGATCTGCCGTCGCGCCACGCTTACGGCAATGGCGTCGCCATCTTCACGCGCAACGGCGCGCGCGCGCGCGATTTCGCGGCCCGCGTCGAAGTCGGCATGGTCGGGATCAATGTGCCGATCCCCGTGCCGGTGGCCTATCATTCCTTCGGCGGCTGGAAGCGTTCGGGCTTTGGCGATCTCAACCAGTACGGCGAAGACGGGGTGCGCTTCTATACCCGCGTCAAGACGGTGACGCAGCGCTGGCCCGCCGACGGGACGCATGCGGGCGATACCGCCGCAGACGGTTTTGTGATACCCACCATGCGTTAGACGGCCTGGGCGCCGCCGTAAGCGCGTCCGAAAAGAATAAAAAAGCCGAATCCTGTCATTCGGTTCACAGCACAGAGGAAACGCCGCCATGTCGATCTCCCGTCGTCTCATTCTCGGCTCAGCCCTGGGACTGGCCCTGACCGCCGCCCTGTCCGGCTGCGCAAAGTCCGGTTCGGATGCGCAGACCGTCGTGGTCAGTTTCAGCGACCTGTCGCAGCCCTTCTTTGTCGCCATGCGCGCCGATCTTGAGGACGAGGCGAAAAAGCTGGGCGTTAAGGTGCAGGTGCTGGACGGTCAGAACAATTCCTCCAAACAGGTCGCGGACGTGCAGGCCGCCGAGGTGCAGGGCGTCGGCGCTGTCATCCTGGCTCCGACCGACTCCAAGGCGCTGGCCTCGACCACGGACGAACTGATCCAGCAGGGGATCGTCGTCGCCACGGTCGATCGCCATATCGAAGGCGGCAAACAGGCCGTGCCGCATTTCGGGGCCGACAATGTCGCGGGCGGGCGCCTGATGGGCGACTGGGTGGTCAAGACCTTCCCCAAGGGCGCGCGCGTGGTGGTGATCACCAACGATCCCGGCTCGTCGACCTCCATTGAACGGGTGCAGGGCGTGCATGAAGCGCTGGCGGCGGGTGGGCCGACTTTTAAGATCCTCACCGAGCAGACTGCCAATTCCAAGCGCGATCAGGCCCTGACGGTGACGCAGAATATTCTGACCTCGATGGGCGGCGATCATCCCGATGCGATTCTGTGTCTGAACGACGATATGGCCATGGGCGCGCTGGAGGCGGTGCGCGGCGCGGGCCTGTCGCCGCAGCAGGTGCGCGTCCTCGGCTTCGACGCCATCCCCGAAGCCCTCGCCAAGGTGCGCGACGGCGACATGGCCGCCACGGTCGAGCAAAATCCCGGCAAACAGATCCGGCTGGCGCTCGATTCGGTCGTGGCGGCGTTGCGCGATCACAAGCCCCTGACCTCGCACGCCATCGAACCGGTGCTGATCACCAAGGACAATCTCAATCAGGCCGCGCGCATTTCGGAAGTCCGTTAGGACGAGCGGCGGGGACCATGGCGCTGCTGGAGATCACCGGGCTATGCAAGCGTTTTGGCGGCGTCACGGCGCTGGACGGCGCCGCCTTGCGCGTCGAGGCGGGCGAGGTCCACGCCCTGCTGGGCGAGAACGGCGCCGGCAAGTCCACGCTTCTGAAGACCCTGGCCGGAGCGCAGGGCTGCGACGCCGGCGACTTGCGTTTTGACGGCGAGCTTTTGTCGCCGAAAGACACGCCTGCCCAGAGGCAGGCGCAGGGCATTGTCACCATCTATCAGGAGTTCAATCTCCAGCCGTTTCTCAGCGTGGCCGACAATATGTATCTGGGCCGCGAGCCGACGCGGCGCGGCCTCGTGGACCGCAAGAGGCTGATGCGGCAGGCGCAGGACGTGCTGGACGCGCTGGAATTGCGGCTCGATCCGGCTTGTGCGGTGGGACGACTGAGCGTGGCCGAACAGCAGATGGTCGAGATCGCCCGCGCCCTGACGCTGAACGCGCGGCTTATCATCATGGACGAACCCAGCGCGGCCTTAAGCGCGCGCGAGGTCGACATCCTGCACCGGCTGATCCGGCGCCTGAAGGCGCGCGGCGTCGCGGTCATCTATGTCACCCACCGGCTGAAGGAGGTAATGGAAGTCTGCGACCGCTACACCGTGCTGCGCGACGGTTGTTTCGTCGCGGACGGCGAGGTGGCGGCGACCGATATCGACGGTCTGATCCGGCTGATGGTCGGGCGCGACGTCGAATTTGCGCGCCGCGCCGCGCCCGCCGCCTTTGGCGAGGTGGTCGTGTCGGCGCGCGGCGTTTGCAGCCCGCGTCTGCGTATGATCAGTTTCGACGTGCGCGCGGGCGAAATTGTGGGCCTGGCCGGTCTGGTCGGGTCGGGACGCACCGAACTGGCGCGCATCCTGTTCGGCGCCGATCCCAAAACGTCCGGCGAGATCTGGCTGAACGGCGAACGGCTCGATGCTCGCTCGCCCGCTGAGGCGCTGGCGGCGGGGATTGCGCTTGTGCCGGAGGACCGCAAGGCGCAGGGCTGCTTTCTGACCCATTCCGTGCGGCATAATCTGAGCCTGTCGGGCCTCAAGGCGCTGTCGAACGGCCTTGGGTTTATTGACGACAAGGCGGAAGCGGCGCTGGTCGAACGCTACCGTCAGCGTCTGCGCATCCGCATGGGCCACGATCAGGCGGCCATCTCGACCCTGTCCGGCGGCAATCAGCAAAAAGTGCTGCTGGCGCGCTGCATGGCCCTGTCGCCGAAGGCGCTGATCGTGGACGAGCCGACGCGCGGCGTCGATGTCGGCGCCAAGGCCGAGGTGCATCAGGCCCTGTTCGAACTGGCGGCGGCGGGCGTGGCGGTCATCCTTATCTCGTCGGAACTGCCGGAAGTCATGGCGGTCAGCGACCGCATCATCGTGTTTCGCGAAGGCCGCGTGACCGGCAATATCGATAATCATCAAACGGATGTCAGCGAGGAGGAACTCATGGGTCTGATGGCGGCGGAGAAGGAGGATCGTCATGGCTGAGTCCGAACTTGCAGGCAGCGCAGGCCGACGCATCGACGCCATCGCCTTTCTGAACCGCTGGGGCGCGGGCCTGTTCCTGATCGCGCTGATCCTTATCTTCACGGCGCAGAACCCGCATTTTCTGTCGCTGCGCAATGCGACCAACATCCTGACCGAGGTGTCGATCTATGGCGTGATCGCCATCGGCATGACCCTGGTCATCCTGACGGCGGGCGTCGATCTGTCGGTCGGCTCGCTGCTGGCCTTCGCGGCCATGGCGGCGGCGTGGAGCGCGCAGCACCTGCCGCCGGGCGTTCCGCAATGGCCGGTCGCCCTGATCGTCGCCGCCCTGATCGGCCTGATCGCAGGCTATTTGCAGGGCAAGGCGGTGACCCTGCTCAACGTTCCGGCCTTTATCGTCACCCTGGGCGGCATGACCGTCTGGCGCGGCGCCACCCTGATGCTCAATAATGGCGGTCCCATAGCGGGTTTCGACGACGGCTATCGCTGGTGGGGGACAGGCGCGATCCTTGGCGTTCCCGTGCCGGTTCTCCTGTTCGCGCTGGTGGCGATTCTGGGCCATGTCGCCCTGCGCATGACGCGCTATGGCCGCCGGGTCTATGCGGTCGGCGGCAATGCCGAGGCGGCGAGACTGGCCGGGGTCAATGTCAAGGCCGTGCTGGTCAGCGTTTACGCGCTGGTCGGGCTGCTGGCGGGCCTGTCTGGTTTTCTCCTGTCGGCGCGGCTGAATTCGGCCGAAGCGGTGGCGGGCGTCAATTACGAGCTGCGCGTCATCGCTTCGGTGGTGATCGGCGGGGCCAGCCTGTCCGGCGGCGCCGGGGATATTCGCGGCACGGTCATCGGCACGCTTTTGATCGGCGTCCTGTCCAACGGACTCGTCATCATGCACGTCTCGTCCTATCTGCAACAGATCGTCATCGGCCTGATTATCGTCGCCGCCGTCGCCTTCGACGTCTTCGCCAAGTCGAGGGCCAGATCATGAGCAAAAACTGGCATGGACTGATCCTCGGCGCGCTGCTGGCGCTGGCGACGCCGGTCTGGACGCAAGAAGTCTGGGCGCAGGAAGACCCGGTGCGGCTGGCCGATCCGTTCGTCGGCGCCGACGGCGGCGGCAATACGGTTCCGGGGGCGGGCGTTCCGTTCGGCTTCGTCTCGCTTAGTCCCGATACTGCGATGGGCGACACCAGCGGCTACGATTCCGCCAGCGCCATCACCGGTTTCAGCTTCACCCACGTCACCGGCACGGGCGGCAAGAGCAAGTACGGCAATTTCCGCGTCACGCCCCTACTGGGCGATCTCGGCGTCAGCAATCTCGTTTTCGCGCGTTCGGAAGAGACGGCTTCGCCCGGCTATTATGCGGTCAGCCTGGGCGCCGATTCGGCGCGGCGCATAAGGGTTGAGTTGACGGCGACACGGCTGGCCGGTCTGATGCGCGTGACCTTTCCTAAAGGGCAGGGGGCTGCGCGGCTCGTTCTGGACGCGACCTCGGTAATCGCCCTGCGCGGCGAGGGGCAGCGCGTCACCGGCGCGCATGTCGATATTCTGGATGCGCAAACCGTTTCGGGCTGGGTCAGCGTCGAAGGCGGCTGGAACCCCGCGCCCTACAAGCTCTACTTCTATGCGCGCTATTCGCGTCCGGCGCAGGATTTCGGCGCCTGGCGCGCGCGGCAGGGTGAGCTGATGCGGCAGGCAGGCTCCGGCGCGCTCGACGGCGAACCGCAGGCCAAGACGAGCGCCGCCAAGGCGGACCTGATGGTCGATTACGATATGCAGAAAGAGTTTGCCCATCGTCTGGGCGCCTATGCAGGATTTGACGCGGACGCCGACCCCTCGGTCGAGCTGAAGCTGGCGGTCTCCTTTATCGGCGTCGATAAGGCGAAGGCCAATCTGGAGCAGGAGATTCCCGGCTGGGATTTCGCGGCGGTCCGGGCCGCCGCCGAGGCGCAATGGCGCGACGCCCTGGGTCGCATCGAGGTCAGCGGCGGCGACGATGCGCAGCGCCGCATCTTTTACAGCGCCCTCTATCGCAGCCACACCATGCCGCACGACTTGAGCGGCGAGAACGTCTGGTGGGACTCGTCCGAGCCGCACTATGAGGATTTTTACACCTTGTGGGACACCTTCCGCACCCTGCATCCGCTGCTGACCGTCATCGAACCGGAGCGTCAGCGCGACATGGTGCGCTCCCTGCTCGACACCTATCGCCACACCGGCTGGCTGCCCGATGCGCGCATCGCCGGCGCCAATGGCATGACCCAGGGCGGATCGAACGGCGACGTGGTGATCGCCGACGCCATCGTCAAGGATCTGGGCGGATTTGACCCTGACCTCGCCTATGCGGCGATCAAAAAGGACGCCGATATGGACAGCGACGCCCCCTTTGTTCAGGGCCGCGTGCTGAAAGACTATCTCCGGCTTGGCTATGTGCCGCTGACCGAGGCGCGTTCGGCCTCGCGCACCCTGGAATACGCCTATGACGATTTCGCGGTCGGCGAGGTCGCGGCGCGGCTGGGCCATGCGGACGAAGCGGCGCGTTACCGCGCGCGCGCTGGCAACTGGCGCAATCTCTGGGACGACAAACTGGGCTGCGTCCATCCGCGCTATCCGGACGGGCGGTGGCTGGAAAATTACACCTGCGACTATAATTATCCCGACAAGACCGGCCCGTGGTGGGAGGCGCCGTTTTACGAAGGTAATGGCCTGCAATATTCGACCTATGTTCCGCAGGATATTCCCGGCCTAATCGCCAGGGTGGGCGGACCCGCGGCCTTTGTCGGCTGGCTCGATCACCTGTTCGACGGCCATTACGATCAGGGCAATGAGCCGGACATTCTGGCGCCGTGGCTCTATATGGACGCCGGACGCCCCGACCTCAGCGAGGCGCGCGTACGGCAAATTCTGCGCGACGACTACCATCTCGCGCGCGACGGCCTGCCCGGCAATGACGACGCCGGAACCATGTCGTCCTGGTATGTGTGGAGCAGCCTCGGCCTCTATCCGCTGGCCGGTCAGCCGGTCTATGACATTGGGTCGCCGGTCTTCACCCGCAGCGTCATCCATCTTGCAGGCGGGCGCAGCTTCACCCTTTCCGCGCCGCTGGCCTCGGCGACGAATCTCTACGTTATCGGCGCGCGCCTGAACGGCCAGCCGCTCAAGGAGGCGCGCCTCAGCCACGCGCAGCTCATGGCGGGCGGCGTTCTCGAACTCGACATGGGACCGAAGCCGAACGGCTGGGGCCAGACTCTGAAGGGATTACAATGAAAACCGCCGTCCTGATCGGCCTGTGCCTGTTGTCCTTGCCGCTTGCCGCCGTCGCGCAGGAGCGTCCGCTCTATAGCTATGTCGATCCGATGGTCGGCACGGGCAATGACAATCAGGGCGACACCATACCCGGTCCGGCCTTACCGCATGGCTCAGTCCATCCCAGCCCGGAAACCCTGACCGGCTCCAATGCAGGCTACGACGCCACGGCGCCGATCAGCGGTTTCGGGCAATTGCACACCCAAGGCTCCGGCGGGCGCACCACCTACGGAACCTTCCTGATCTCGCCGCAGACCGGCGCGCCTGAGTTCGACGAGGACAGGCACCTGTCGCCCAAATCGCAGGAACACGCCGCCGCCGACATGTACAGCGTTCGGCTCGATCGCTACGCCACGACGGTCGAAGTGACCCCGGCGCATTACGCCGCCATCTATCGCCTGAGCTTTCCGGACACCGATCAGGCCGATCTCGTCTTCGACATCACGCGCAAAATCGCCGGGCTGACCGCCAGCGACAACGCCGAAATCTGGCTTGATCCTAAGAGCGGCGTGATCGAAGGCCGGGTCAAGGCCAAGACCTACTGGAATCCGGCCAAGGTCGATATCTGGTTTTCGGCGCAACTCGATACCCTGCCCGCGGCGTGGGGCGTATTCAGGGACGGCGAAAAGCTGAATGGCGAGACGCATGCGACTTCCGGTCCCGATCAGAGGCTCGGCGCCTGGCTGAGCTTTCCGGCGAAGGCGGGTCAGCCGGTTCTGCTCAAGATCGCCGTTTCCTTCACCAGCCTTGAACGCGCGCGCTTCCTGCTGGCGCACGACATACCCGGCTGGGATTTTGACGATGTGCGCGCCAAGGCGCAGGCGGCTTGGGACGGGACGCTCCACAGTATCGAAATTTCCGGCGTTCCGGACTCTGACAAGACACGCTTTTACACCGCCCTCTACCACACCGCCATCCAGCCGCGCGACCGCAGTCTCGATCAGGCGGACTCGGAGCTGTCGCAGCCGAAATGGGACGATTATTATACGCTGTGGGACACGTATCGCACCGAATTTCCGCTGATGTCGCTGATCGCGCCGCATGTTTACGCCGCCAATATAGCCTCGATGGTCCACACCTTCGATGAGTTCGGCGCGGTTGACACCGTATTTGTCGCCGGGCGCAACTATCATGTCGGTCAGGGCGGCGACGAGGCGGACAATGTGATCGGCGAGGGCCTGTTGCGTGGCGTTCCGGGTGTCGACTGGGCGGCGGCGTGGCGCGTTACCCATTTCAACGCCTTCTATCGCCGCAGTCCGCGTTATCTGATCGATGGGTATTTTGCAGTCGGCGATTTGAGCCCGGAGCCGGACAATCAGCGCGCCCGATCCGGTTCCTCTAGCATTGGTTTCGCGCTCAATGACTATTTCGCGGCCCAGGTCGCGCAAAAAGCCGGTCAGGCCGACGAGGCGGCGGCTTTGCTGGCGCGTTCGCAGAACTGGCGCAAGGTATGGGACGCCGAGGCTCGCAGCGACGGTTACAGCGGTTTCATCACGCCGCGCTACGCGGACGGACATTTTCAGGATCTGGACCCCAAGGCGGGCTGGGACGGCAAGACCTACAACAATCTCGGCTTCTACGAAGGCACGGCCTGGGTCTATTCCTATGACATGTTGCAGGATATTCCGGGCATGATCGCGGCCATGGGAGGCCCCGACAGGTTCCGTGACCGGTTGCAGCACGCCCTGTCGACGGGCCTGATCGACATCACCAACGAACCCTCCTTCGCCACGCCCTGGCTGTTTCACAATATCGGACGCCCGGACCTGTCCGCATACTGGGCCGATCAGATTTTCCGCAAGTTCACCGCTGACGCCTATCCGGGCGACGAGGACAATGGCTCGATGAGTTCGCACTATGTTTTCAACCGCATAGG
>DATMTF010000265.1:0-7177 GCA_035565015.1 Asticcacaulis sp.
TTTGTGTGTGACAAGAGGTTCTGTAGTGCGTAAGCAAAAACCATCACCTTCGGCGACGGCGTCGAGCCGCTCGCCGTTTAAAGAAGCTTCACAAAAAATCATGTTGCGACGCAAAATGAAAGGCGCCGGCGCCGGCCTGGCCGCGCTGATGGCGCTGAGCCTGTCCGGCTGCAAGATGGCGGTGATGGACCCGATGGGTCCGATCGGCGCGCAGGAGAAGGATCTGATTATCCTGTCGACCGCGCTGATGCTGCTGGTCGTGATTCCGGTCATCCTGATGACGATCTGGTTCGGCTGGCGATATCGCGCTTCAAACCAGAAGGCGACCTATGCGCCGGACTGGGAGCATTCGACGCGCATCGAGGCCGTGGTCTGGGCGATTCCGTGCCTGATCATTCTGGGCCTCGCGACCATCACCTGGATCTCGACGCACCAGCTCGATCCGTACAAGCCTCTGACCACCGCCAACAAGGCCAGGCCGGTAGAGGTCGAGGTGGTGTCGATGGACTGGAAGTGGCTGTTCATCTATCCCGATTATGGCGTGGCTTCGGTCAATGAACTGGCCCTGCCGACCGGAACGCCGGTGCATTTCAAGCTGACTTCGGCGACGGTGATGAACTCGTTTTTCGTGCCGCAACTCGGCACGCAGGTCTATACCATGAGCGGCATGCAGACCCAGTTGTCGCTGGCCGCAGATAAGCCTGGCGCCTATGACGGCATTTCGGCCAACTATTCCGGTCCCGGTTTCGCGGGCATGAAGTTCACCGCGAAGGCGATGAGCGACGCGGATTTCGCCGCCTGGGTGGCCAATGCGAAAAAGGCCTCTGCGCTGGACGGCGCGGCCTATAAGGTGCTGGAGCAGCCGACCGACAAGCTGCCGGTCGCCTATTACGGATCGGTGGCGCCGAACCTTTATCACGACATTCTCAACAAGTGCGCCGACGGCGGCGCCTGCATGGACGCCGGCATGCCGGCCATGGCGGCGGCTCAGTGCAAGCCCGGCGAGAAGGTCGCCGCGGTTCAGACCGAAGCGCGCCGGAGTTAAGTATCATGGATTTGCAACACCTTATTTTCGGCAAGCTGAACATCGACTCGGTGCCGTGGCACGAGCCGATCATCATGGTCGCCGGCGGCGGCATGGTCGGCGCGGCGGTTCTGGTCCTGGGCCTGACCACCTATTTCAAGGCGTGGCCCTATATCTGGAAAGAATGGCTGACCTCGGTCGACCATAAGCGCATTGGCGTCATGTACATCATCCTGGCCCTGATCATGCTGCTGCGCGGCTTCGCCGACGCGCTGATGATGCGCGGCCAGCAGGCGCTGGCTTCGGCGGGCGGGCACGGCTATCTGCCGCCGCAGCACTTCGACCAGATCTTCTCTGCGCACGGCGTCATCATGATCTTCTTCATGGCCATGCCGTTCATCATCGGCCTGATGAACATCGTCATGCCCTTGCAGATCGGCGCGCGCGACGTGGCCTTTCCGTACCTGAACTCGATGAGCTTCTGGCTGACGGCGTCGGGCGCGGTTCTGGTCAATGTCTCGCTGGTCATCGGCGAGTTCGCCCATACCGGCTGGCTGGCCTATCCGCCCCTGTCGGAACTGGCCTATTCGCCGGGCGTCGGGCAGGACTACTATATCTGGGCCTTGCAGATTTCGGGTCTGGGCACGCTTCTGTCTGGGGTGAACCTGATCACCACCATCTTCAAGATGCGCGCGCCCGGCATGCGCCTGATGGACATGCCGATCTTCACCTGGACGACCCTGTGCGCCAACGCGCTGATCTGCGCCGCCTTCCCGATCCTGACGGTGACCCTGGCCCTGCTGGGCGCGGACCGCTACATCGGCACGCACTTCTTCACCAATGACGGCGGCGGCAACGCCATGATGTACATCAACCTGATCTGGGCGTGGGGCCACCCGGAAGTGTACATCCTCGTCCTGCCGTGCTTCGGCATCTTCTCCGAAGTCGTCGCGACCTTCTCGTCCAAGCCGCTGTTCGGCTACAAGTCGATGGTCTATGCGACCGTGTGCATCACTATCCTGTCCTTCATGGTCTGGCTGCACCACTTCTTCACCATGGGCTCAGGCGCGGACGTCAACGCCTTCTTCGGCATCACGACCATGATCATCTCGATCCCGACGGGCGTGAAAATCTTCAACTGGCTGTTCACCCTGTATCGCGGTCGCGTGCGGCTTGAGATTCCCATTCTGTGGACCCTGGCCTTCATCATCACCTTCGCCATCGGCGGCATGACCGGCGTTCTGCTGGCGGTGCCAGGCGCGGACTTCGTGCTGCACAATTCGGTCTTCCTGATCGCCCACTTCCATAATGTCATCATCGGCGGCGTGGTGTTTGCGGTCATGGCCGGCATGAACTACTGGTTCCCCAAGGCGTTCGGCTTCAAGCTGCATGAAGGTCTGGGCAAGGTGTCGGTCTTCTGCTGGGTGGTCGGCTTCTACATCGCCTTCATGCCGCTCTACGCGCTGGGCCTGATGGGCATGACGCGCCGCCTCGACTATATGAACAATCCGGTCTGGCACATCTATCTGATCGTGGCCGCCGCCGGCGCGCTGATCATCTTCGTCGGCATCCTGTCCACCATCGCGCAGATCGTCGTTTCGGTAATCCAACGCGACAAGCTCAAGGACGTCACCGGCGACCCGTGGGGCGGACGCACACTGGAATGGGCGACCTCGTCGCCGCCGCCCTTCTACAATTTCGCCGAGCTGCCGCCGGTCACCGGACGCGACGCCTGGTGGACCCTGAAGGTCAAGGGCGAGGCGCATAAGGCGCCCGCGCATTACGCGCCCATCCACATGCCGCACAATACCCCAACCGGCTTCCTGATCGGCGTGGTGTCGGCGGGGCTGGGCTTCGGTCTGACCTGGCATATCTGGTGGATGGCCATCGGCGCGCTGCTGGTCATGATCGGCCTCGGCATCGCCCATAGCTTCAACGAAAATCGCGACTATTACGTGCCGTCCGAAGAGGTGGCGCAAATCGAAGGCGCGCATCTGCAACGTCTCAAGGTGGAGGCCTGAATTATGAGCCATCCCGCGACTCTCGGCGAAAGCCTCGAAACGCAGGCGCATGGTGAGCATCACCATGAGCATCACGACGAAGCCCCCAAGGTGACCCTAGGCTTCTGGATCTACCTGATGACGGACTGCATCCTGTTCGCATCAGTGTTCGCCACCTTCGCGGTGCTGCGCAACGCCACGGTCGGCGGGCCTACGGGTAAGGAGATTTTCGAGCTGCCCTATGTGGCGGTCGAAACTGGCCTGCTGCTGGTCTCATCCCTGACCTACGGTCTGGCCATGATTGCGATGGAAGCGAACAAGCTGAAGTCGGTCTTCACCTGGCTGATCCTGACCGGCCTGTGCGGCCTCGGCTTCCTTGGCATGGAAGTCAACGAATTCGCCAAGCTGATCCATGAAGGCGCCGGTCCCGACCGTTCGGCCTTTCTGTCATCCTTCTTCACCCTGGTCGGCACGCACGGCCTGCACGTCACCTGCGGCATGATCTGGCTGGTGACTATGCTGGTTCACTTAAAGCGCCGCGGCCTGAGCGCCGCCAACCGCATCCGCCTGATGGAGCTGAGCCTGTTCTGGCACTTCCTCGACATCATCTGGATCGGCGTATTCACGGTCGTCTATCTGATGGGAGTTGCCTAATGAGCGACAATCACCACGACAATAAGCACGGGCATGACGAAAGCGGCGCCGCGCACGGCACTGTCGGCTCCTACCTGTTCGGGTTTGTCGCCTCAGTCGTGCTGACGGCGATCCCGTTCGCTCTGGTCATGACCCACGCCATGCCCGCCTCAACGCTGATCCCGGTGATCGTTGTGATCGGCGTCGTGCAGATCATCGTGCATCTGATCTACTTCCTGCACATGAACACCTCGTCGACTCAGGGCTGGAACAATCTGGCCTTCTTCTTCACCCTGGTGATCCTGGGCATTCTCATCCTTGGCACGCTCTGGGTGATGTATCATATGAACGCCAATATGATGCCGGGCATGATGCCGACCAATATTGGCTAAAGATCAGCGGATTGAAATTAAGAAGGCGGCTCCTGATGGGGCCGCCTTTTTAACATGAAAAAGACGCCGCCTTTTTGAGAGGCGGCGTCAAGTTACGGGGAATGAAGGCGGCTCAGAACTTGTAGCGCGCCCCCAGATAGTACTGCGTGCCGGACTTGAGGTACTCAAGCATGGCCGCAGGATCGGTATTGCCAAAGTCCGTATTGTAATAGTCGAACGAGTCGTTGGCGTTGTTGGTCAGATTGATGGCCTTCAGCGTGATCTGCAGATGCTTGTTGATCTTGTAGCTGGCCTGGGCGTCAAAGTCGGTCAGTCCCTTCTTGCCCTGGAAGGCGGCGCCGGAACCGGGCATGAGCTTTTGCAGATAGTCGTCGCGATGCGAGGCGCTGATGCGGGCGGAGAAGACGCTGTTCTCATAATAGAGCGTCGCGTTCCACGAATTCGGCGACATGCCCAGCAGGTTGTCCTTGATCACGCCCTTGGTGGACGAGGCCGAGGTGTAATAGCTGATCTGCGAATCGACGTGGGTGTAGTTGAAGATGCCGCCGAACTTGTCGAAGGGAGCGGGCAGGAAGCTGAACGTGTCCTGCATGTTGAACTCCCAGCCGCGTAATATGCCGCCCGGCGTGTTGACCGGGTTTTTCACCGTCACCGAAGTGCCGCCGTCGAAGCCGTCATACTGGCTGGGATCGAGGCCCAGCGCGTCCAGGGTCGAGGTATAGCTCAGGGTCTGGATGTAGGAGGTGATGTCCTTGTAGAACAGACCGCCTGAGATCAGGGCGTCCTTGTTCGGATACCATTCGACGTTGAAATCGTAATCGGTGGCTCGGATCGGATTCAGGTACGGATTGCCGCCCGAATAGGTGGGGGTCGAGGCGGTCAGGTCCAGTGTGGCGTTCGGCACAAGGGACTGCATGGTCGGACGCGCCATCACCTTGGAGGCGGCGAAGCGCACCAGCAGATTGTCGATCGGCTCGGCGGTGACGTTCAGCGAGGGGAGGGTGTCCTTATAGGCGCGGCTGACGCTGACCGGCGTGAACTCCGTGCCGGCCTTGTTGACGTCGATGCCGGTCACGCGCTGGTTGGTTTCGACCTGACGCACGCCGACATTGCCGCGGAACGGAATGCCGAATAGATCGTGCTTGAAATCGACCTGTACGAAGGCCGAATTGTCCTTTTCGCGCGCCGACTGGTTGAAGGGCGCGGCCTTGGCCGAGTCCTCCAGCAGGCGGAAGTCGCCATATTCATTGACGCAGTTGCAGGTATAATGGATCGCATTGTCGATCTTGGTCAGATCCGGCATCAGCCAGGTCGCGCCGAACGCGCTGATCGACTGCGAATAGGCGTCGATATTACCGCTGATCAGGGCGGCGGCGTCGTCGCTGGTCAGGGCCTCCTTGGAGTCCATGCTGCGGGCTTCGCGGGTGTGGAAGTCGTAGGTCTTGGTCTGGACGCCCGCCTGCAGTTTTAAGCCGTTGAAGAAGTCATAGACGCCGCTGATCGATGCGGTGTGAAAGTTGTTGCGCGTCTGGTTGGGGCGCTGGCGCACTAAAGACGCATCGCCCTGGGCGGTCGAATCCGACATCGACCAGTAACAGGCCTGATTGACGTCGCAGCCATTGCTTTTGCCGTAGGTGAAGACGGGCGCATTCTGATTGGTGAAGTCGTAGGCATAGCCCTGCACGTCATAGGCGTCGAAGGACAGGGTGGTCTGCACCGGATTGTTCTGCACCGAACGCGAAGCCCCGATATAGGTTTTGAGCTTCAGATGGTCGCCGATTTCCTGATCCCAGGTGGCGGCCAGTTCGGCGAACTGGGTGCGCAACTCATCGTGGCGGTTTTCGGTGCGGATATCGACATTGTTGAAGCTGCCCTTGATCATGTCGCCCATGTCATTGATCGTGTAATCATAGACATAGGTGTTGGGCAGGCCCGCGCCCGCGCGGCTGAAGGAGATCGCTTCCAGATACTGCTCGTCGCGATTGGCCTGGAAGTCGGAATAGAGTCCGTCAATGGTGATCAGCGTGCCGGGGTTCGGCTTCATCTGGAACGAGGTCGTCATGCCGAGGCGCTTCTGATCGTAGGTCAGGCGGCCATAGCGCGGAATGCGCGGGTGCAGGGCCGAGGTGACCGCCAAAGCTTCGCCGGACAGGTCGGACAAATCCTTGTCAGCGGTCGATTTCTGTTTGGGTTGTGGAATGTCGGTGAAGGTGGCGCCGCCGTCGGTCGAGTAACCGGCGAAGCGGTGCGCCGAGGTCTGGGCGTTATAGGCGCCGTTTTCCCAGCGCGTGGTCGATGGGCCCTCTTCGTACTGGGTCTTGGTCGAGGACGACACCGAGAACAGCCAGCCCAGCTTACCGTCGGCCCAACGGTTCGAGATCAGGAACGAACCGCGCGGGCTGGAGTCCTTGGACAGGGTATTATAGCCCTCCTCCAGCGAGGCGGCCATGGCGAAACCCTTATAATCGAAGGGATGCGGCGCTTGCAGATCGACCGTAGCGCCGAGGCTGCCTTCTTCGGTCGCCGCTTCGGGCGCCTTGCGCACCGTCACCGACTGAAACAGTTCGGCGGCGAAGACGTTGAAGTCGAAGCCGCGACCGCGATTGGCGCCGCCGGACGAATCCTTGCCGCCCGACGTGGCCAGCGCCTCCATGCCGTTCAGGCGCACGCGGGTGAAGTCGGGGCCTAAGCCGCGCACCGTAATGGTGCGGCCTTCGCCGCCGTCGCGGTCGATGGCGACGCCTGGAATGCGTTGCAGGGCTTCGGCCAGGTTGTTGTCGGGAAATTGCGCGATGTCTTCGGACTTGATGACGTCGACAATGCCGTCATCGCGGCGCTTGGCCGACAGGGCCGATTGCAGCGAGCCACGAAAGCCGGTGACGATGACGAGGGTGGAGTCGTCATTGGCGGAGGCGGGCGACGCCGTGGGTTGAGCGGCGTTATCCTGCGCCAGGGCTGCGCCGGCGGTCACGCATAAAAGCGCGCCCAGCGAGGCGCCCAGCAGCAGGTTGCGGTGGAATTTGGACGCAACTGTGGCGTCAACGGAATCGCGGTTCATTTTTCTACTCCCTGTTATCTTTGCCAATGACGCCGATATTCCTGAAGGCGGAATCCGGTTGCTTATAAAG
>DATMTF010000266.1:0-5752 GCA_035565015.1 Asticcacaulis sp.
TTTTTATAGATTACTGGACGAAGCCGCCGACGCCGCCGTCGAAGGTCATCACGGCCTTGGACTGGCATTGGCTGCACGCGACCTGACGCTGCTTGGTGATCGTCTCGGTGCGGGTCAGGGTCAGGATCTTGACGCCGGCGCCAAAGCGGCGCAGCAGCGAGCGTTCGTTGCACTGACGTTGCGGGATTTGCGGACGGCAGCTCAACTGGCCGTTTTCGTGCCACAGCGCCTCATCCTTCTTGCAGGTGTTGGTCTGGCCGTTATCGAAGCTGATCTGGCCGTTATAGTCGGCGACAATCCATTGCATGTGGGTGCCGGCGATGCAGCGATAGACCTCGCCGCGATAATCACTGCTGATGTCGCGATCCGGGAAAACCTGTGAAGCCGGGTGCGGCACGCCGGTGTCGTCGATGCAGTTGGCCTCGATGACCGTGCGCTTGGTCAGGGTCTGCTGTTCGCTGTAGGATTCCATGCGGCCTGAGCAGCAGTCGCCGCCCACCACATTCAGACCGCCGACCTCCTGCGGATAGCCGGGCGTCTGCGACCAGTTGCCATAGCCGCCGCCATAATAGGCGCCGCTGGCGCTGCCCGAAGCGTTGACATTGACGTTGACATTGGCCGAAGCGCTGGCGCTGGCGTGAGCAGAGGCGGACGAACCGCCGCCACAGGACGTGCAGGGCATGTGCGGCGGGGTCGGATTGTGCGGACGGGTCGGCGGCGCGGGCGGCGCGCAGCCGGTCGTGCAGGCCGCGGCCTCTCCGGCCATGGCCAGGAGTCCGACGCCGAGAAGGACGCTGAAAATCTTGATCAGGGTTGCGCGCATCGAAATGTCTTCCTTGCTGGCGTTTTCGCCGTGACGGCGTTCTTCGCCCGACATGCAAGGACCATACCGGTCCAAACTTGCCGTTTTCTTAAATCTGCACAGTTTAAAAGCGCCAAAAGCACCATAAAACTCATAAATTCGGCAGGAATCTTGCCTTTCGCCCCCCGAAAGGACACCGCCTTGCCCCATTCCAGCACAGTCGCCTTCATCAGTTACTGGCGGGGCCTGCAATCCGAACCGGACCGCGCGCCGCCGCGCGACCGCTTCGATCCGGGCCGCCTCAGCCGCCTGATCCCGCAGATGATTATGGTGTCAACCGTTGATCATCGCCATCTCTTTCGCCTCGCAGGCGGATTTCTGACCGCCCTGCATGGCCGGGAGTTGAAAGCGGCGCCATTTCTGACGCTTTTCCGTCCCGCCTTCATCGACGCCGCCGCCGCCGCCATGACGCTGGCGCGCCGCCGCGAGCAGCCTTTGGTCTTGACCGTCTCCGCGCCGTGGGAGACGCCGCAGCGTCAGGACGACGATCTGTTTCAAGATGAGACTCTCGACCTGGAGATCTGCCTGTGTCCGCTGGCGAACGACGTCGGCAGGGTCGATCGTATGGTCGGGCTCTGCCAGACGACCTCAGCGCCGCCGCAGCGCATCGACGGGCGGCTGGGACTTTACAGTCTGGACGCCGCGCGCCTTTACGCGCCGGATCGGGACATTCGCGCCGCTCACCTGCAATTGATCGCTTCAGGCGGCAAGCGTATCGCCTAAGCGCTTGATTTTTCGTGCGCATGTCGGCCACTCTTTATCTACAAGATAAGGAGACGCCATGTCGAAAAACGATAAGATGCCGAAGCACGACAAGACGAAGGCCACCCTGGAAAAGCTGCAGATCGCTCTGGTCGATACACAGATCTGGACCCTGGCCAACGGCAGGAAGGTCTGCATCCTGTTCGAGGGCCGCGACGCGGCGGGCAAGGACGGCGCCATCAAACGGCTGACCGAGTGCCTGTCGGGCCGCGCGACGCGCGTCGTCGCCCTGCCCAAGCCGACCAATGCCGAGCAGGGCGAATGGTGGTTCCAGCGCTACGTCAACCACCTGCCGACCAATGGCGAATGGGTGGTGTTCAACCGCTCCTGGTACAACCGCGCCGGAGTCGAAAAGGTCATGGGATTCTCGACGCCGGAGCAGCAGGAGGTCTTCATCCGCGACGTGCCCGATTTCGAGAGCATGATCGTGCGTAGCGGCATCATCCTGATCAAGCTCTGGCTCGACATTTCGCGCGAGGAGGAAAAGAAGCGCCTCGACGCCCGCCGCTCCGATCCGCGCAAGCGGCTCAAGGTGTCCGATCTCGATCAGGTGGCGCAGGATCGCTGGGACGACTATTCCAGAGCGCGCGACGACATGCTGCGCCGTTCGCACCACGAACACGGTCGCTGGACCTGCGTGGCCACCGATTCCAAGAAGAAGGCGCGCGAACACATCATCCGCCATGTCCTGCAGATCATCGGTTGTCCGCACGGACGCGACGGGCTGGCGGGCCCCGACCCGGACATCGTGTTCGATTATGACGAAGTCATTGAGGGCCGTCGCCAGTTGCAGCCCTGAATCCGCCCCCACAAAAATCGCCGCGAAGCCCCGCGCCGGTAACCTTTTGTTGACTCCATTTTGACACGATTCGCCTGTGTTTCGCGGGCGGAAGGCCCGTGTTCGGACAGAAGGTTCAGGCGATCATGCTCCCGCACGCGACGCGCAAGGCGCCCGCATCCGATTCCGCGTCGCCAAGACGCGCCGACCTCAAGGTCTGCGGGGACTGCAACCTGTGCTGCAAGGTCTATGACATTCCCGACTTCGAGAAGAAGGCCGGGCAGACCTGCCATCATGTCCGCGCCGAAGGCTGCGGAATCTGGGGCCTGCATCCCCAAATCTGCCAGGATTTCAAATGCCTGTGGCTGAAGCACGACGATATGAACGCCCTGTGGCGGCCCGATGTCTGCGGGTTCGTGCTGCGCGTCGAGCCGAATGGAACCACCCTGGCCGTCGATGTCGATCCCGACCGACCGCGCGACTGGCGCCGCCAGCTCTATTACGATCAGATCAAGATCTGGTCCGAAGTCATGCCAAAGAATGAGGGCCTTGTCCTCGTTTATGCGCCGGAGGGCCTCTACGTCATCACGCCAATGGAAGACCTGTTCCTGAAGGCGCCCAAACGCGGCGACATTCTCGAAACCGGCATGGAGCCCAGCCTGTTCGGTCTGCGCCCGTTCGCCCGCGTCGTGCCTGCGCGCGAACGCCGTAAGGAGCGTGCGGACAGCGTGCCGCGCCGCGCCTAAAAAGGCTCGACTTTTTACCGCTCGCGGTCCATTCAGGAAGCATGTCCAGCGCCCTGCACGACCAGCTCCCCGACGCCGCCCGCCTGAACTGGGTTGACCGTTACGCCCCCGCCGCGTTGCGCCCGTGGCTGCGGTTGGGCCGGTTCGACCGCCCGATCGGCATCTGGCTTTTGTATCTGCCCTGCGCCATGGGGCTGGCGCTCGGCATGGCGCATCCGGTCTTCGCCATTGACGCGCTGCATCCCGACCAGACCCAGCCGCAATGGAGCTGGCGCGCCGCCGTCGCGGCCTTCCCTTACCTGAAGCTGGTCCTGTTCTTTATCGGCGCCGCCCTGATGCGCGCAGCGGGCTGCGCCTTCAACGATCTGGTCGATCGCGATTTCGACGCCCGCGTCGAGCGCACGCGCGGTCGCCCCATCCCGTCCGGTCAGATCAGCCCGAAACAGGCGCTGGCCTTCATCATCGTCTGTTCGCTGATCTCGCTGGCCATCCTGATCCAGCTTGGGCAACTGGCGATCATCCTCGGCGTCGCCTCGCTGGGGCTGGTCGCCGCCTATCCGTTCATGAAGCGCATCACCTGGTGGCCGCAGGCCTGGCTGGGCCTGACCTTCAACTGGGGCCTTCTGATGGGCTACGCGACCACGACCGGCCATATCGACGCCACGGCCCTCGTCTTCTACGCCGGTCTGGTCTTCTGGACGCTCGGCTATGACACCATCTACGCTTTGCAGGACATTGACGACGACATCATGATCGGCGTCAAATCGTCGGCGCGCGCGCTGGGCCGCCATACGGTCAGCGGCGTCAGCATCTTCTATGGTCTGGCCGTCGTGCTGACCGGCGCAGCGGGCATGCTGGCGCACCTGCCCTTCCTCTATTTCGCCGGTCTTCTGATACTGACCGGGCACTTTTACTGGCAGGTCGTGTGCCTGCAGCCGGACAATGGCGAACTGGCGCTTAAACTATTCAAATCCAACCGCACGGCGGGGCTGATCTGGTTCGCCAGCCTGCTCACCGTGCATATCAGCGGTGGCTTCCATGTTTAAGGCCCGCCTCTGCCTCGCCCTGCTGTTGATCGCCGGACTTGCGGCCTGCCATAAAAAACCCGACGACCAGAAGGCCAAGACGCCGCCCGCCACGGTCGCGCCGCTCGGCTTCGCCAGGACCAATGACGACGCCCAGGTCAGCCTGACCCTGCCCGATCCGATCAAGCTCTATCCCGAACTGCACACGCGCCTCTATCATGAGGGACAGGCCAGCCTGACCGCCTTTCTCGATCAGGCGCACAAGGACCGCGCCGAGGCCAGCGCCGACGGCTTCCCCACGCCCGCCTACTATCACTCGATCACCTGGAAGATCGCCGCGCAAAGCAGCCGCTTCGTCTCGCTCTATGCCGAGGAAGACGATTATCAGGGCGGCGCTCACCCCAATTCCAGCTTTCAGGCCCTGTTGTGGGACAAGAGCAAGAACGATCTGATCCCGACAGCCAGCCTGTTCGCGCCGGGCGCCGATATGAGCGGCGTCGACCGCTTTCTGTGTCATCAGATCGAGGCCGCGCGCGCCGCGCGCATCGGCGCGCCGGTCACCCAGTCGGGCTCCGGTTTTCCCTGCCCGGACCTCAAGGACAGCCGCCTGATCCTGATCCCTTCGACGATTGACGGTAAGATCGGCGCGGTCGACGCCCTCTATGCGCCCTATGAGGTCGGCCCCTATGCCGAAGGGCCTTACGAGGTCCGCATCCCGCAAAGCCAGCTCAAGGGCCTGATCGCGCCTGCCTATGCCGATCAGTTCGCGGGCGAGGCCATCAAGGAGGAGGCCCTGCCCGATCCTGATTCCGATAAGGACAAGGCGCAATAATGTCCGATCTGGCGGCGCGGCTCGCCTTCGTGCGCCAGCAGACGCGCCCGATCATGGTCGCATCTGTACCGGGCGTGCGGCTTTATCAGGCCGATGAGGTCACGCCCTTATGGCTGATGACGGAAAAGGATATGGCGCGCGACCGGCTGGCCCCGCCCTTCTGGGCCTTTGCCTGGGCAGGCGGTCAGGCGCTGGCGGCCTATCTGCTGGATCACCCCGAAACCGTGCGCGGCAAGCGCGTCCTCGATATCGCCTGCGGCTCCGGCCTGGTCGGGATCGCGGCGATGCAGGCGGGCGCCGCCAGCGTGCTGTGCAACGATATCGACCCTTACGCCGAAGCCGCCGTCCGCCTCAATGCCGAACTGAACGGCGTCGACCTGGACTTTACCGGCGACAACCTGCTGTCCGGTCCGCTTCCATCGGTCGATCTGATTGCGGCGGGCGACGTCACCTACGAAAAGACGATGAGCGAAACCATGCTGTCATATTTTCGACGCGCGGCGCAGGACAGAATAGAGGTGTTGATCGGCGATCCGCATCGCAGCTATTTTCCACAGGATGCGGGGCTGCAAAGACTGGCCGGCTACACTATATCGACTCACGCCGACATCGAGGACGCGCGCGAAAAGGCAGCCAGCGTCTGGAGACTGGAGACCCAAGATGAGCCAGGTTCATAACGCCATTGATTATGTTGAGTTTCCAGCCGACGACACCGCCGCCGTCAAGGCGTTTTACGGCGAGGCTTTC
>DATMTF010000267.1:0-19379 GCA_035565015.1 Asticcacaulis sp.
AGCGAAAACCGAAGCCGCGCTGCGAGAGCAGACCGACAGTTTCGTCACGCTGATCAACGACGGCAAACAAAGCCTGACCGACGCCCAGATCGCCTGGAAGGCGAAACATCCGCAGATCGCCTGTCAGCGCGCCAGAGCCGCGAAAGTCCGCTTCGACAAGGCGCGCCTCATTCTGGATGGCATGGTCAAGACGGCGGACGACGGCAAGGCCGACACAGCGCCGTTTAAAGCCCTGTACCCCAAGACCGACGAGCTGGCTGCGACGACGCGCAAGCTGATCGGCATGACCTGCGCAGGCTAACGCCCGGTATTCTCCGGAAAAGCACGACGCTCCCGGACAGACTCATATGCTGGAGAACTGCCGATCCGTCGTTTTTGAGACGCAGCTTTTTACACTAACGTCATAACGATCATGCTTCAGGATTGAGCGCCTCTGGCCGCGAAGCGATGCAGCTATTCCGCCGCGCCTTCGATCCGTTTCTTGCGATGGGTGATGAACAGCCAGGCCAGGGTAAGAATCGCCGCTATGATCGGCGCGTAAAGTATGTGCGCCAGACGCTCATGGCCGCTCAGCAGCGGGTCGAGCGCATATTTGACCAGATTGAAGACGTAATAGCTGACGGCGAACACCGAAAGGCCTTCAACCAGGGCCGACAGCTTCATCTGCAACCGCGCGCGCAGGTCCATACTGCGCAACAGATTCTGGTTCTGCACCTCAAGCGAGATCGAAATGCGGGCGCGCAGCAGGTCCGAAGCGCGGCCGAGGCGCGTCGCCAGATCATCGAGCCGCTTCGACGCCGCCTCGCAGGTGCGCATGGCCGGTTGCAGGCGGCGTTCGATGAACTCCTGCATGGTCGAAAAGCCCTCGACGCGGCTTTCGCGTAAGGAGGCCAACCGGTCTTCGGTCAGGCGATAATAGGCCTCGGTGGCGCCCTGGCGGAAACGCACCGCGTTGGCGCGGCTCTCGACCTCAGCGGACAGGGCCATCAGCCGTTCCAGCAAGGCGTCCTGCGTCGCGCCCTGCGCCGCCATGTCGGCGGTGATCAGGTTCAGCCGCGCCTCGGCGGTCTTGAGCCAGGCCATCAGGTCGCGCGCCACCGGAAAGCCCAGAAGGGCCAGCTTGCGATAATGGCCGATCTCGATCAGGCCCTGCAAAAGCCGCGACAACTCATCGTGTTTCAGGCCCTTGTCGTGGACATAGATCCGGCCCGCCCCTTCATGAGAGCGAAAATCGCTCCATATACGCGCATGGTGATCGAAAACATCGCAGCACACGGCCTGGGTCAGGTCGATCACGCCATCGAACTGGGTCGGCTTCGGCTCAGCGCGCGCCACCACGATTTCAACCGAACGGAATACCCGGCCCGGCGCGCCTTGCAAGCCCTCGACATCCGCCGTGCGGATTGCGCCAAAGCCCAAGCCTTTACGCGCTGCAAAGCGCGGATCGACTCCAGCGTCGTATTTCAGCCAGGTCGAGAATTCGCCATGACGCTCCCAGATGACGCCGCTGCGCTCAGACATCTGCGCCATCCGTCCGTCGGCGGTCTCGCCCAGCCTCGCGACCCAGTCCGTCTCGGCGGCGCGTTCCTCATCGGACACCAGCATGACCCAGCTTCTCGCCACGGCGGGCGAGGCGAATACAGGTATGGTGCGCTCGTGCATCAGTTGGCTGAGCGTGGCGCGCAGCGGATGGTCGGCGGGTTCGGTCATGGCGTGAGTGTGGCGTTGTTTGGTTTGCGCCACCATAGTGCGAAATGTCGCGGGCGTAACGTCACATTGGATGACGAACTTCTACCAGTTCCACATACTGCCGTCCTGCAATCGGGCGACCGGCAACTGCTTGGGACTGTAGGGATATTTCGCCGCCAGCGCCTCATCGATATCGACGCCATGGCCGGGCGCCGAGCCCGCGTGAAGATAACCGTCCTCGAACCTGTAATCGTGCGGGAAGACGTCGTCGGTTTCCGGCGCATGGCGCATATATTCCTGGATGCCGAAGTTCGGAACCCAGGTGTCGAAATGCACCGCTGTACCCAGCGTGACCGGAGACAGGTCGGTGGCGCCGTGGCAGCCGGTGCGCACCTGATACACCGAGGCGAAGTCGGCGACGCGGCGCAGGTGGGTGACGCCGCCCGATCCCACAATGGTCATGCGCAGATAGTCGATCAACTGTTCGCTGATCAACTCCTTGGCGTCCCACAATGTATTGAAGATCTCGCCCACGGCCAGCGGCGTCGTGGTGTGCTGGCGGATCAGGCGGAAAGCTTCCTGGTTCTCAGCCGGAGTGGCGTCTTCCATCCAGAACAGGCGGAATGGCTCCAGATCCTTGCCCAGTCGCCCGGCTTCGATCGGCGTCAGGCGATGGTGAACGTCGTGCAGCAGATGCACCTCGTCGCCGTGATCGGCGCGCAGACGCTCAAAAAGTCTGGGCGCAAAATTCAGGTAGGAGGATGTATTCCACAGGGTTTCGGTCGGCAGGGCCGCGTCGGCGGGTTCGTAATACATGTCGCCGCGCCCGACCCCGTAGGCGCCCTTGACGCCCGGAACGCCCGACTGGGCGCGGATCGCCTTATAGCCCATGTCGCGATAGAGGCTGACCTGCTCGGAGGCATGGTCGATATCCTTGCCATTGGCGTGACCATAGACCAGCACGCCGTCGCGCGAGCGCCCGCCCAGCAGGTCATAGAGCGGCATGTCGGCCATCTTGGCCTTGATGTCCCACAGCGCGACATCGACCGCCGCTATGGCGCGCATGGTCACCGGTCCGCGCCGCCAGTAGGCGCCGCGATAGAGGTACTGCCAGATGTCCTCGATACGGCGCGGGTCGCGCCCGATCAGGCACGGTATGACGTGGTCTTCCAGATAGCTGACCACAGCCAGTTCGCGTCCGTTCAATGTGCCATCGCCGACGCCATAGACGCCCTGGTCGGTCTCGATCTTGAGCGTGACGAAATTGCGTCCGGGCGAACAGACGATGACGCGGGCCTTGGTGATCTTCATGACCGTCTTCTCTTAGTGTTATCGCGCCGTCTCAAGCGGGCCGAGATAGGACGGTTTAAGGCCGCCGGTGTCCACCACCAGCCGCTCCAGCACGACATTACCGTCGATGCGGTAAATATGGATCGTATGCGGCCCTGCTTTCAACTGAGGGAAGGCCGCCTTGAGGATCAGGATATTGTCCTCGACCGCCTTATTCCATTGCGGGGTGTCAGGTCTGAGGTCGAAGCTCAGGGTCTGCATGGGGGCATCGTCGATGCCGACGCCGATGCGCAAACCGCCCTGTCCTTGCGTGTCGAGCGTCGGAGCGAGGTAGAGGTTCAGCGTGGCGTCGGCGTCCTTTGCGGTGGCGATATCGTAATCGAGGCGCATCGAACCGTCGGTGACGGCGGGCGCCGATTGCGGCAGCGAGATCACCGAACCGAGCGTGCGGCTAAGATTCGGGATGACCTGCCAGCGGACGCCCTGCGCCTCGGTCTTGCCGCTGAAATGCTGGGCTTCGATGGCGATATAGCCCCTGCCCGCATCCGTGATGGGGCCGTCCGGAGGCAGAGGAGAACCGACGGGCGAAGATTCGGACGACAAAAGTATCGGTTTTCCGAAATCTGGGAGCCGACGAGTTTCAAGGACCAGCTTGGACGTTGTCCGATACACCTTCGGCATGATCTGCGTTTTGGGCTCCTGCCATCCGGTATAACCGATATGGGTCTGGTCCATCATGTGGTTCCATTTGCCATCCAGCAGATGGTTATATTCGGCGCTCAGTTCGCCATCACGCGCAAAAGCCCGATCGGCGGCATCGGCATACCCATTAGCGTTTTTCGCATTCATGTCATAGAACGACTTATTTTCCGCCACGGCATAATACAACTGCCGCAGGTTTTGCTGGGCCTCGACAGGATACTGAACAAGCTCAAACCATGCCGCCTTGTGAGCAGGATCGAGTCCCGCGCCCTGCAGCTTCGTCATATCGAGCAGCTTGTCCCAGTCAGCCAAATCCGCGCCGTCCACGTTAAGCGCGCTCAAGAGTTCGGGTTTGATGCGCGCGGAAAGCTGGCTATACCACGTCAGAGTAACACCGATACCTTGCGCGCGGCTTTGTCCGAACTGCTGCCCCGCCCATTTCGTCGGATAGTCCGCCAAGGCCTGCGGCGTTATCGCCTTCGGGTTCCAGGCCATGTCGAGGAAGAAGCTTAAAGGATATTCCATCGGCTTGATGTCGCCAACATTGACGATCCACAAGCGATCCGCGCCCGCCTCATCGGCCAGCTCCATCTGCTGCCAGGTCTTTTCGATCTGGTTGGTGTTGATCCACTTATAGTTCCGCGGCCCGCCGACATAATCGAAGTGATAGTAAATCCCATAGCCGCCCGCGCGTTCCGGTGTGCTAAACTTCGGTAAACGTCTGATCTGGCCCCAGTTGTCGTCCGAGAACAGCAGGGTCACATCATCGGGAACCTTCATGCCGTGATCGTAATAGTCTTGCACCTCCTTGTAGAGCGCCCAGACCTGCGGCGTTTCAGAGGCCGGTTTGCCGGTCACATCAGCGATGATCTTGCGCTGGTCCGCGACAATGCTTTCCAGCAATGGAACGGCGCTGCCCTCCGTCATCGGCTCATCGCCATCGCCGCGCATACCCACAGTGACGACGTCTTCATGATGCCCCTGCACCATACGCTCAATGCCGCCGCGCCAGAACTTATTGAGTTTGTCGGCGTTCTTCGTGTAGTCCCATGCGCCGCCGGTCACGCCCTGATCCTGATGGCGATGCCATTCCTCCTGGGCGCGGGTCATCGGCTCATGATGGGACGTGCCAAGGACGATGCCGTAATCGTCGGCGGTATCGAGGCTTTGTGGGTCGTCATCGGCAATCGCCTTGCCCCACATGGCGGGCCACAGGAAATTGCCCTTCAGGCGCAGGTCCAGTTCGAACACGTGTGCGTAGAGTTCGTGATTGATTCCGCCGAACTTTTCCCGCGCCCAGCCGCCGAAAGACGGCTCCTCGTCATTGATGAAAAAGCCGCGATACTTGACGACAGGCTGATCGTGGCGCAGTCCCGCCGTAACGTAGAGATTATCCTTATGCTGCGTGGGAACATCCGCCCACCAGTACCAGGGCGACACCCCCATCTTCGCCGAAATGTCATAGGTTCCGTAAATGGCGCCGCGTTTATCAGCGCCCGTAATCACCAGCGCATGATGACCGTTGGATAGGTCGACCACCTGCTGCGCATAGGCTTCCCACTGACCCTGAATGGCCGAGACATCGAGCTTCCCGGCCTTGATCCAATCGTCAATTAGCGGTGAATGGCCGATCTCACCGATCACCACGACATCGCCTGTCGCGCCGTCAAGGCTATGGACGATTCGCGCGTCCGTTCCCGACACGCGGCCCAGATCGGCGGAGAAATCGGCAGCTACACGCGCCACCGGCCTTTCGGCGTCCTCATCGACATAAACGTCTACAGGGCGGCTGTCATGGATCAGAGCGACTCCGGGGCCGGGGCCATCGCATATCGCGACCGGACCTTCGCAAGCGGCGTGCGCTGCAGGCCCACAGGCCAGAATCGCCGCTGCGATCAGTCCGGTCCACAGCCGCATCAACCTGCCGCCAGTACCGAATTCACCGCCGCCAGCAGGATGGGCTGCATCAAGGCGTAACCCTGCGCGTTCGGATGCACAGCGTCGCCATTGATGCCCAGTTCCGGCTTCAAACCGCCGTCCGGAGTCGCCAGCGCGGGCCAGTAATCGACATAGGTTGCCCCTTGCGCCGTCGCGACCGATTTCAGCCAGTCGTTCAGCGCCACGATCTTGTCGTGCGGATTGCCGACCGACGCATGCCACGGAAAGCTGGTCGCTGGCGGCACGGAGCCGAGCAGCACCTTCATGCCGAACAGGTTGGCCAGGCTGATCATGGCCTGCAGATTGTTGGTCGTAGCGACCGGATCGTAAGGATCCTTGTTTTCCGCAATGTCATTGGTTCCCGCCATGATATGCACGATTTTGGGGCGCAGAGCCACGACATCAGCCATAAAGCGCACCAGCATCTGCGCCGACACCTGGCCGGAAATGCCGCGTCCGATCAGGCCGTTATCGGCATAAAACGTGCCGGAAAACTGCGGCTTGGCCCAGTTGTCGGTGATCGAATCGCCCATCATGACGATGCGGCGCTGCGCATCTGGAAAGGCGGCGGCGCTGGCGTTGGCGACGTGATAGCGATGCAGGTTCGCCCAGTCCTCGCCGACCGGCGTGACGTTCAGTTCCGGCCCGTTGAAATCTTCAAGCGCCTTCTGAACATTTTCCGCTTCACTGTTGTTCTGGCCCGCATTTTGCGCCCGCGCCGCAGCAGCGACGGCCATAGCCGCCCCGCCCGCCAGCGCGCCTGTGAGAAGTTTGCGCCGCATTCCGTCCATGAGATATCTCCCTGCTTTAAGCGACTGTCAGAGTCGCCGTCTTCAGATCGACACTATTCGGTCCGGCCATGATGGTAAAGGTTCCTGGCTCCACAACGCGCTGCATGTCGGTATTGTAGAACCACAGATCGGAGGGCGCGATGGTGAAGGTCACCGTCTGGTGCTCGCCCGGTTGCAGGGTGATGCGCTTGAAATGCTTTAGTTCCTTGACCGGGCGCGTGACCGAGGACACATCGTCGCGGATATAAAGCTGCACCACCTCGTCGCCCGCTACCGGGCCCGTGTTCTTGACGTCGATACTAACCTCGACGCTGTCCGCTGCGCCCATCGTGTCTTTGGCCAGACGCGGCGCGGAGATGTCGAATGTTGTGTAGCTGAGACCATAGCCAAACGGGAACAGAGGCTTGGTCGTGCCATCAAGATAACCACGGCGCGCTGTTGGCTTGTAATTGTAGTAAATCGGCAATTGCCCGACATTGTGCGCGATCGACACCGGCAGCTTGCCGCCCGGATTGGCGCGACCGAACAGGATGTCGGCGGCGGCCCAGCCGGTTTCCTGCCCCATATACCAGCCCTCGACCAAGGCGTCGGCTTTCTCATTGAGCAGGTTGACCGACAGCGGGCGGCCATTGAGCAGGAAGACCACAGTTGGCTTGCCAAGCGCGAAAATCTTTTCCGCCAACTCATTCTGGCGGCCCATCAGGTCGAGCGACTGGCGGTCGCCCATATGGTTGTCGGCCCAGGCTTCGCGTGAGGTCTGCTCGTTGCCGCCCAGCACCATCAGGATGGTGTCAGCGGATTTCGCCGCTTCGACCGCGTCCGCGATCAGCTTGTCATTGATCGAGTCCGGCGTGAAATGCACCTCGTCCTGGCCCCAGACATGGCCTTCTGTAATGCGCACCGCTTCGGAATAGGCGACTTCAAAGCCCTGCGCCTTGCCTTCGGCCATGACGCCGTCCAAAATCGAGACGACATGGCGCGGCACGTCGGAATAGCCGCCGATCGGCGTGTCCTTCGCATGCGTGCCCAGCACCAGCAGCTTGCCGAGCTTTTTCGGCTGAAACGGCAAGGCGCCATTGTTCTTGAGCAGCACGACGGTCTTGGTCGCCGCTTCGCGCGCCAGCGCCACCGCATCCGGCGTCGCCGTCAGCTTGTCGGCCAGCTTGGCGTCCACATACGGGTTCTCGAACAGGCCCGACTGGAACTTCAGCTCCAGAATGCGACGGACAGGGGCGTTGATCTCGTCTTCGGAAACGCGGCCCGCCTTGATCAGGTCGATCAGGTGCGGATAGGCGGCGCCGTCCGGGGTCTCAATATCGACGCCCGCCTTGATGGCGCGGAAGGCGGCTTCCGTCAGGTCCGGCACGAGATGGTGGCGCGTGATCAACTCATTGATGGCGAAATAGTCGGAGACGGTCACGCCCTTGAAGCCCCATTCGCCACGCAGGATCGTGGTCAGCAGCCATTTGTTGGCGTGCGACGGCACGCCGTCGATCTCGTTATACGAGGGCATGACCGCGCGGATATTGGTTTCCTTAATGATCTTCTCGAACGGCGGGAAGAAGTCTTCGCGCAGTTCGCGTTCGCCCAGGTCCGCCGGACCGACATTCGTGCCGTTTTCCGGCTGGCCGTGACCGGTCATGTGCTTAAGCGTGGCGAACACCTTGTCCTTCGCCAGCGGCAGGGTCTCGCCCATGAAGCCGAGCACGGCGGCCTTGCCCATCTCGCCGCACAGGTGCGGGTCTTCGCCATAGGTTTCTTCGATCCGGCCCCAGCGCGGCTCGCGCGCGACGTCAACCACCGGGGCCAGCGCAAAATTCGCGCCGCGCGCGCGCATCTCGCGCGCCGCTACGGAAAAGATCTTCTGCGCCATGTCCGGGTCGAAGGATGAGGCCAGACCGATCGCCTGCGGGAAGGAGGTCGCGTCGCGAGCCACATAACCATGCAGGGACTCTTCGTGCATGATCAGCGGAATGCCGAGGCGCGTCTGCTCGACCGCCCACTTCTGCACGGCGTTGATATAGGTGGCGGTCTCGAAGGCGTTGCGATTCGGCGTCGCGCCATTGTCGCCCGCGCCGGTCACGGCATGGACGCCGACCCGATCCGAGGGGCGCGCCATCATGCCAAGGCCGTTCGGATAGACGGCCTGCGCCTTCTTCGGATCGAAATCGCCCTTGTCGTCCATGATCGCGCTCTTGGCCTGCCAGACGCACTGCATCTGCATGACCTTTTCTTCCAGCGTCATCCGGCCTAGCAGGTCGTCAATGCGCGCCTCGATCGGCTGGTCGGCGTCCTTATAGAGCGGCGTGTCGGCCTGTTTCGCCTTCGCGACGGCGCTGCTGGCGGCGCCAAGCGTCAGGGCCAGGGTGGAGACGCCGGCGCCCGTGGTGAAGGCGCGGCGGGTCGTGTTGAGGGTGTCGCTCATAGTATCTTCCCTGTCTTGCTCGCCGATCAATCGGCTGTTGTTGCACATGTGGCGGGCGCCAGTTCACGGGCGGCCTTGTCAGACCTATCCTGTCCTTTTCAGCGCGCGTCAAGCCGCGACGGCGATTGACGATGCGCGCGATTGCTGTCACTGTTAGCGCTAACAGAAAAAAGTGCAACAGGGAATTTTTCATGAAGCAAAATCTCGCACCTGCGAATTTCACCCGGCGTCAATCTCTGGCTCTGGGCGGCGCGGCGATAGCAGCGACGGCGCTGGGCGCTGGTCAGACCCTTGCGGCGGACGCCCGCCCATTCGACGGCCCGTCTCTGGCGGAACTGGCGGCGCAGAAAGGGATGCGCTTCGGCACGGCGATCTCGGCGGGTAAGACAGGCCTGTTAGACCCGCAGGTCACCGCCATCGTCGCGGCGGAGTGCAACATCCTCGTGCCCGAAAACGAGCTGAAAATGTATGTCACGCACAACCAGAGCCCAAGCGATTATAACTTCGCACCGGGCGACGCGATTCTGGCCTTCGCCGAGTCGCACGGCATGGCGATGCGCGGCCATAATCTGTTCTGGGCGCGTGATGAATTCACGCCGAAATGGCTGCTTGATTACAAGTTCTCCGGCAAGGCCGAGGCCGAGGCCATGCTGCGCGCCTATATCGCTAGGGTCACCGAGCATTACGGAGCGCACCTGACCTCATGGGACGTGATCAATGAAACCGTCGACCCCAGGACCGGCGAAGTGCGCGACAACGCCTTTTCGCGCGTGCTGGGCATGGACGCCCTGCGCATCAGTTTCGAGGCGGCGCGCGAACATCTGCCCCATATGCAATTGGTCTATAACGACTATATGAGTTGGGAAGCGGGTAATGAGACGCATCGCATGGGCGTACTAAAACTGCTGCGCTGGTTCCGCGACAACCATGTCCCGGTCGATGCGCTGGGCGTGCAGAGCCACATCGGCAACGGCTTCGACCTGCTGGGCGCGCATGTCAATGCGTGGAAGGACTTTCTCGATGAGGTGACCGGGATGGGCTATGATCTGCTGGTTACCGAGTTCGATGTGGACGATCAGACCATCCCCTCCGACGCCATCGACAAGCGCGACGCCATTGTCGCTACGGTTGGCCGACTCTATCTCGACCAGATGCTGAGCTACACACAGACGAAGGACGTGCTGTGCTGGGGCATGTTCGATAAATACAGTTGGCTGCAAGGCTTTACGCCGCGCAAGGACGGCGCGCGTTTGCGCTGCACGCCCTATGATGAGGATTTCAGACCCAAACCGCTGCGGGAGGCCATTGCGGCGGCGTTCAAAACGGCGCCCGCGCGATAGCGACATGAATGCCACGGGCGGGACTCAAGTTCCGCCCGTGGCTTTTGACTCAGTTGTCAATTCATGCCTTGCATGGCAGCCTGTCTAAAACAGGACGATCAAGCGTCCGACGTTAGGGAGAACACCATGCGCAAGCGTCACCTGCTTATCGTCTTCGCCGCCGTCATATTGAGCCTGCCCGTCATGGCGCACGCCAATGACGATCCGATGCAGCACCTGATCAACAATCCCAATCCGGCCAGTCTGATCATTTACGGGCCGCAGACCAATAAGAAGATCAAGGACGCCAGCGTCCAGGGCGGCGGCGCCGTCGAGATCAAGGCGACAGGCGTCGGCGAATCCTATGCCGCCGCAGTGCAGACCAGCCTCGATAAGCCGGTCAAGGCGGGCGACCAGATCGAATGCGACATCTTCCTGAAGGCGATGCGCGACGACGGCCAGCCGCCCGTGCTGCACAGCCGCGTCCAGATCAACGAAGCCCCCTATGCCAATGTCGGTAGCGAAACCGATTTCAACGTCACCGACCAGTGGGCGCTCTACACGCTGAAAACCACCGCCGACAAGGATTACGACAAGGGCAGGCTGGTCTTTGTCGTCCATCTGAACAGCGCCAAACAGACGGTGGATGTCGGTCCGGCCTTCGTCTTCGACAACAGCCGGACCTTCTGAGTCATTTGTTGATCCGACCGACCATGACGCCGCGCCCGTCGGGCGCGATGTAGAGCACGCCGTATTCGCGCGGATCGCCCGCTATCGCGCGCATATTACCGAAACGATGCGCGTCGTCATTGATGCGCGTCCAGGAGCGGCCTTCATCGTCCGAACGCCATAAGCCTTCGACGCCAGACACCTCGCCCCACAGGAAGATGGCCGGATATTCCGCGTCCGGCGCGGCGCGTCCGAATGTGACCTGCCAGGCGGCGGTCACCTGATCCGCAGCCTCCGTCTTGCCGTTTCGGATATGATAGAGGCCCTGCTGCAAGGCCAGCCACAGATCGCCCCTGCGCCCCGAAACCGCGCGCAATTGGCCGTTCCCCTTCAGCGTCGGCAGACCTGTAACAAATGGCCCGAAACTGTGACCGCCGTCATGACTCGCCAGAATTGTCGCGGTCTTGCGATCGAAGACGTAGAAGACTTGCGGATCGACCTTGTCCGCAATCGGATCGAGGCCGCCATCCGGCGCCGGAAAACCCTCCGACGCGATCCAGGTCACGCCGTCATTGCTTGATACATAGGCGCCTGCGTTTTCCGGCATCCATAGCAGGCTTGCGCCGTCCGCCGACAGAACGATCCGGCCTGCGCGGTGGTCATGCCATTCCTGACCGGCCAATGGCGGCGGCGCGGACGGTATCGCCGTCCAGGCCTTGCCGCCATCATGCGACAGATAGCCGTGCGTCCCATTATTATCAGCGGCGCGCGCCACGATCCGCGGATTCAAGGCCGCGAAGGCGACCGACTGGTTGGTTTCGTGCGTGGGAGCGAACAGATAGGCGTCCGGCTCCTTCGTGACATCCTCCCAGCCCGCACCGGAAACATCGCCCATGGCGGCCAGTACGCGCGCGCCTTCGGGCGGACTTTCGAGACTGAGAATCACCGTCTCCTCGAAATTATCGTCACGAAAGGCGAAGTCGATCGCACCGCCCGTATCGAGATGGCCGAGATCGTTCGTCATCCAGACGCCATAACCCGTGCCATAGACCAGTTCATCAGGATCAAACGGGTTCAGCTTCACCGCATCCATCCAATGACCCATCTCGCGCCGGTTGGCGGCGTCGTGATCGGCGTCGCCCATATAGGATGTGAGCCACGGAGTTTGCGAAATATCGTGCGTAGCTTGCGGCCCGACCGCCTTCCACGATGCCCCGCCGTCGCGGCTGACATAGAGATCGTCGCGGCCTGGATAATGATCCGAGGTCGAGACGACCAGCATGCCGTCTTGCAGATCGAGGCCTGAAAAGCCGAAGGCATCGTCCTTTGACGGATGGATTGGCGAGATGTCGGTCCAGACGCCCGCTGGCGACAGCCTCCAGACCGCGCCGTCCGTCACGCCCCATGGGCCGAGGCCGTCTGCGAATGTAACGTAGAGCGCGCCATCCTCACCCAGCGCCATCTGATGCGGGATAAGATGCGGCGATCCCGGAACCGCCGCGAAGCTCCTGCCGCCGTCGCGGCTGACAAACAGCCCCTCGCCCGTCTGGCCGGAGCCGACCCAGATGGCCCTGCCGTCCGGCGACGGCAGCACGACGCTGACCGATTTTTGCAGATAGGCGGGATTGCGCGCGAAGGTCTTACCGCCGTCATGCGACTCCCACAACCCGTCCTGCGGCGTTCCAAGCCAGATATGCGCGCTGTTCGCCGGATCGACCTGCAAGCGCTCTCCCGTCCCGCGCCCCATGGCGTTGCCGCCCATCCTGAAGGGAAGCCGCGTCAACTTCCAGGTCGCGCCCTGATCATCCGAGCGCGCCACAGCGCCAGCCGGAACGCGCGGGCTCAGGTAAAGACCGCAGGTGGCGTAGAGCCGGTTCGGATCATGGCGGTCTACCGCCATGCTCATCACGCCGAAACAGTCCCAGTCGTCATGACCGAAACCGTCCATCAGCGGAACCCAGCGCTGCGCCGCGCGATCATAACGGTACATGCCGCCGACATCGGTGCGCGCGTACAGCAATCCCTTGTCGGTCGGATGATAGAGAAAACCATCGACAAAGCCGCCGCCATGCCATGGAATCGTCGTCCAGCTATAGGGCTGCGACGGCGTTTGCGCGCCGACGACACCGGCGCTTAAGGCCAGAACAGCCGCGCCGAGGGCGGCGATAAGACGATGAGGACGCATGACTCAACTCCCGGCGCCGTCTTGGTCGCAGCGTTCGGGGCCTATCTGACACAGAAGATCCAAACCACGCCAGTAAAAATTGTACGATATATAAAAAAGGAGATCATGCGCCGAGGGCGACGCATAATCTCCAGTTGGTCCTTGGGCAGGATCGGGGGGTAGTATGGAAAATCAGAAGCGGTAGCCGAGACCGACTGAAATCACCGCCGGGTCCAGCTTGACCCTGGATTTGAGCGCGCCGCTGTTGATATTGGCGTCGGTCTTGTAGAAGACCTTTTTGATGTCGATGTTCAGCGCCCACGGCCCCTTGAGCGCGATGTCCGCGCCCGCCTGAAGCGCCGTGCCGGCGCCGCTCTTGAGCTTTACCGTGAAGCCATTGTAATCCTTGCCGGAATACCAGTCCATATAGTTGACGCCCGCGCCGATATACGGGCTAATCTTGCCCTTCGGGTTGAAGTGGTATTGCAGCGTCGCCACCGGCGGCAGCACCCAGGTCTTATGCGCCTGCACGTCCGTGCCGGGACCGACCGCCTTGATCGTATGCTGCGACGCGCCCAATATGGCCTCGGCGGCAATGTGGTCGGTGAAGAAGTAAGTGAAGCCGAGCGTCGGCACTATGTCATTGTTCACATCGACATGCAGGCCCGAATCCGCGCCCGCCGCCGTGAAAATTTCGCCCTTTTCCGACGGCGCCACCGAGGTGACGCGCGCGTCGATCACGAAACTGCCCTTGCCGAGCGGCTTGTAGGCGCCATTCTGCGCGCAGGCGGCGCCAGCGGAAACGACCAGGGCAAGAGCCCACATACTTACTAAGGTTTTTGCGATGCGAGTCATGATCAATTATCTCCTTTGCGCCAATGGTTTGTTTTTGGATTGCGCTCAGGGATACGCTTGCTGCGGCGCAAAAACACCTGCACATTCGGTCGCGCGTCAGGCTGTCGCACCCTTGCGCATTCGCAGGCGAACGCGTAACGAAACAGGACGACCTCAGGGAGCCCGCCATGCCCGTTATTGACCTGTCGCCGCAGACCGTCGCCGAAGCGCTGCAAGCCGGAGATATTCTGCTGATCGATGTGCGCGAACCGTATGAATTCGAGGCCGAGCGCATCAAGGGCGCCATAAGCCTGCCCCTGTCCGCCATCGACCCAGCCGCCGTGCCCGTCGCCGATGGCAAGACCATTGTGCTGTCCTGCGCGGGCGGCGTGCGTTCGGCGCGCGCGGCGGAATATCTACAGGCGGCGGGCCTTGACGTGCAGCGCCATCTGGCGGGCGGGCTGCACGCCTGGAAGCTGGCGGGCCTGCCGACTGAGCGCTAATGTTACCCCAAAAGGGGCTCCACTTTTGGGTAAGAAAGAGCGAACAGGGCAAGGCGGACCAGCTCAAACGCACGCCACCCCCGCTACTCGACATTATCGAATCCCATGTGGGGAGTGGTTAATCCAGGGTCGAGCGATAGCGCGCCATTGCCACCGTGGTCGCCACGGCGATAAAGATCAGCAGCGGCCAGATGTTCGGCCACATCGCCGCCCAGTCGGCGCCTTTCAGCATCACGCCACGGATGACGCGCAGGAAGTGGGTGAGCGGGAATATCTCGCCGAACCACTGCGCCCAGACCGGCATGCCGCGGAACGGGAACATGAAACCCGACAGAAGCATGGACGGCAGGAAGAAGAAGAAGGTCATCTGCATGGCCTGCATCTGCGAGCGCGCTATGGTCGAGAAGGTGAAGCCGACCGCCAGATTGGCGACGATGAACAAAGCCACGCCCAGAGCCAGCAGCAGCGGATTGCCGATAAACGGCACATGGAAGACGAAGCTGGACGCGCCCAGCACGATCAGGGTCTGCACCAGACCGACCGCGATATAGGGCAGGATCTTGCCCGCCATCACCTCCCAAGGACGCGCGGGCATGGCCAGCAGATTCTCCATCGTGCCGCGCTCGGTCTCGCGCGTCATAGCGACCGAGGTGACCATGATCATGGTCATGGTCAGGATGACGCCCAGAAGCCCCGGCACGATATTGTACTGCGAAATGCCTTCGGGATTGTACATGCGATGGACGATGATATTGACCGGCGGCGGCCCCTGCTTGAGCGACGTCCACTGGCCCTTGAGGTCATGACTGAGCGCCGAGGATACGATCAGGCCGATCTGGCCGACCGCATTGGAGGCCGCGGACGGATCGGAGGCGTCCGCCTCGATCAGCACTTCGGGATGATCGCCGCGCAACAGGCCGCGCGTAAAGCCCGCTGGCACGGTGACGACAAAGGCCGCCGTCCCCGATTGCAGCGCCTGTCGCCCCGACTCGGCGGTCGGGACCGTGCCGACAATATCGAAATAGGTCGAGTTCTGCATGCCCGCGACCAGTGAGCGCACATAGACCGAATCGTCCTCCAGATAGAGCAGAGTTGGCAAATGGCGCGGGTCGGAATTGATCGCGAAGCCGAACAGGGCCAGTTGCACGATCGGCACGATCAGCATGATGGCAAAAGTCAGCCGGTCGCGCCGCATCTGGATGAATTCCTTGAGTAGAATGGCGCCGACGCGTCGTAGCGAGGACAGCATGTTAAGCCTCCACCGATGTGTCGACGGACTGGCTCATCAGGTGGATGAACACGTCCTCCAGATTGGGCCGCTCCTGCCGCCATTGTACGCCGGTCTTGTCGCCGTCGGCGGCGATCAGCGCCTTGAGTTGCTCAAGATCAGAGCCCGTGACATGCAGCGCATTACCGAAATAGGCGACATGGTCTGCGCCCGCCTTGCCGCGCAGGCGCTCCATCAGGTCGCGCACCCCCGGCCCTTCGGCGACGAAGGCGTAAAGGCCGCTGTGGCTGATAATGTCGGCGACGCGGCCTTGGGCCATCAGATGTCCGTAGGCGATATAGACGATCTGGTCGCAGCGCTCGGCCTCGTCCATGTAATGGGTCGAGACCAGCACGGTTAAGCCTTCGGAAGACAGGCGGTGGATCTGGTCCCAGAAGTCGCGCCGGGCCTGTGGATCGACGCCGGCGGTCGGCTCGTCCAGCATCAGCATTTTCGGTTCATGCAGGGTGCAGGCGGCCAGGGCCAGTCTCTGCTTCCAGCCGCCGGACAGCGTCCCGGCCAGTTGATGCTGGCGCGAGGTCAGGCCCAGAGTCTCCAGCGTTTTGTCCACCACCGCTTTTTTATTCGGGATGCCGTAGAGATTGGCGACGAATTCGAGATTTTCACGGATGGTCAGGTCATCCCAGTAGGAAAACTTCTGCGTCATATAACCGACGCGGTCCTTGATCTCACGGCTCTGTTTGCGAATATCGAAACCGAGGCACGTCCCCTCGCCCGCATCGGCGCGCAACAGGCCGCATAACATGCGGATGGTGGTCGTCTTGCCCGATCCGTTGGGGCCGAGAAACCCCCAGACCTGCCCGCGCGGCATCTTGATATCGATATGATCGACCGCCGTGCGCGCGCCGAACACCTTGGTCAGCCCGCGCACGTCAATGGCGAGGTCGCTTTGGTCTTTCGTCACAGTCCCACATCCACCGGCTGGCCGACATGCAGGGCGGCGGGATGTTCAGGCGTCGCCTCGATCAGGAACATCATCTTCTGGCGCTCCTTGACGCTGTAGATGACCGGCGGGGTGAATTCGGCGTCAGGCGAGACATAGCGCACCCGCGCAGCCTGCGCCGCGCAGCCATCGCATGTCACATGCACCATCGCGCCAACCTTGAATTTCGACAGATCGGCCTGCGGCACATAGAAACGCACGAATTCCCGTCCCTTGGGCCGCACGGTCAGCACAGCCACGCCCGCCGCCACGAACTCGCCCGGCTCGCGCAGGCGTTCATCGACCTGACCGGTGAACCGCGCCTTGACGATGCGGTCATTCACCGTCCATTGCGCCTGCGCCACCTCGGCGCCGGAGGCCGCAGCCGTCGCCTGCGCCGCCCGCTGCTGATCCTCGCGCGCCGCCAGCAGCTTGTCCTCGATCTGCTTGTCGATATTGGCCAGACTGGCCTGCGCCGAGCGGGTGGCCGCGCGCAGACTGTCCATCTGGGCGGGCGAGACATAACCCTTCGGCTCCAGCGCCGCATAACGCGCCTCATTGGCCCTGGCGAGGTCGAGTTGCGACTGGGCCTGAACGCGTTGGGCCTGAAGCGGCGCGATATCAGCCTGACGCGCCCCCTTCGCCAGATCCTCAGCATTGGCCTGCGCCGCCTCGGCGCGGCTCTGCGCGCCGCTCAGGGCCGCGTCGGCCTGGGTCGTATCGAGCCGGAACAGCAACTGATCGGGCGCCACCGCGTCGCCGCGATCGACATCGACGCTGGTTAGCCAGCCCGACTGCGGCGCATTGATGCTGACCTCCTGCGTCTCGATATAACCGGCATAGGTGTCCGCCGGTTTCGACTGACACCCGCTTAGGACCAGCACGGCGATCCCCGACACCATCAGCTTACGCATGCTGCAATCCTTTCAGGAAAAGACGGATGTGCGACGCCAGATACGGTCCGGCGCGAAACGGCTCCGACTCGGTCGGCGTGAAGACCAGCGCCCACATCAGCGCCTTCAGCACCGGCGCGACGAACAGATGCGCCAGCATGACCGGATCGTCCTGCGCGATCTCGCCCTTGGTCATGGCGCGCGTAAACAGGCCGCTCAGTGCGCCGAGCAGCACGCCGACCACTTCGCGGCGGTAGAAATCGACCAGCTCGGGCAGACGCTGCGATTCCGCCACCAGCAGGCGCGGATAGATCGGCGTCTGACCGGAATCGATGATAGTGGAAACCATATCGGCCAGATTTTGCAGGGCGGGTTCCAGCGGCCCGTCATAGCTATCGAGAAATTCTTTAGCCATTTCCACGCGCGGCCCGATGTCGCGCTGCACCAGCGCCTCGAACAGAGCCTGCTTGGTCGGAAAATAAAGATAGACGCTGCCCTTGGACACTTTCGCGGCGCGGGCAATGTCTTCGATGCGCGCATCCGCGAAGCCACTCCGCGCGAAGGCTTCCAGAGCGGCGTCGAGAATCGCGGCCTCGCGCTGTTCGGGCTTCAGGCGACGTGATCTGGCGGCGTCGGGCATAGCATCCCCTTAAGTACTGACCAGTCAGTACTATAAAATCATCAGCCTGACAAGCTGACGGGATGCCGCACTTTCAAACCTTGAAGAAGATACGCTTGAGATAAAAGGGCAGAACGAACAGCCAGCACACGATCAGCACCAGCACAGCGAAGGCCAGCGACATGGCGTAAGGATCGCCGATCACGCCGAGCAGCCAAGCCGTCGTCGCGCGATAGACGCCCGTGACGTCGAGCGCTACCGACAACAGCCAGGCGAAGACATAGGCCAGTATCGCGTTCGTGCCGAAGACGCGGATTGGCATGGCCCATTTTTTATGGCCCAGCCTGTCCATGATCAGCATCAGCCCCGACAGCATCAAAAAGGCTATGCCGCTGGTCAAAAGAGCGAAGCTGGGCGTCCACATCTTCTTGATGATCGGAAAGACCGGATCGAGCGCCAGCCCCAGAACGGTGAGGATCAGCCCGATCCACATCACCTGCCCAACCGCCTTCGCGGGCGTCTTAGCCTTGATCAGCATGCCGACCAGGAGACCCGCCAGAATGTTGAACACAGCCGGAAAGGTCGACAAAATCCCCTCCGGATCATAGGTCTTGCCGCCGCTCCAGATATGATCGAGGCCAAACACCATGCGATCGACATAGGCAGGCCAGCTCATCTCGGCGTCGAAATGGTTGGCGCCATAGCCGGGGACCGGCGCGTAGCGCAGCAGGACGCCATAGGCGATCAACAGGCCCGCGCCCCACGCCGCCAGGGCGCGACCATGCACGACCAGCTTGCCGTCGGCGTCCTGATGCGAATGCAGCAGCAGAAGGCCGGTGGCGATGGCGTAGCAAACGCCAATGCGTTGCAGCACGCCAGGAAAGCGCCAGTGGGCAAAATCGAAATGCGGCAACAGGTTCAGGAACAGGCCGATCCCGACCAGAATCGCCGCGCGCCGCAGGGCGTGGACGGCCATCTGCGCCTTTCCTCCCGTCGCCATGCGGCGGCCCAGTGACAGGCTCATCGACAGGCCCACGCAAACCATGAAACCGGGAAACACCATGTCGGTCATGGTGAAGCCATGCCATTCAGCATGGTCGAACGGCGCATAGATATGCCCCCAGTCGCCGGCGTTATTGGCCAGCAACATGCCGATCAGGAACAGGCCGCGCAAAATGTCGAGCGCCTCGAAGCGCGCCTTCGCGGGCGTCGAGGCGCTTTTGGCCTGCTGTTGCGCCGCCTTGAAATCCACCACATTCGCCATAGTCGCGCCTCCTGTTTCGCAACTCATCCCATATGCGACCGCATCTGCCAAGCCTAAATTGGTAATTAC
>DATMTF010000268.1:0-16987 GCA_035565015.1 Asticcacaulis sp.
TTTAATTTTACTGACAGTCATATCCTATCTGGGTCACCCCTGCCCAGCCGGTCAGGCAGCGCTTCGCCTTCGGGCACGAAATCCATCGCCACCGAATTCATGCAGTAGCGCAGACCGGTGGGCTTAGGCCCGTCCTCGAAGACATGGCCAAGGTGCGAATCGCAGCGCCCGCAACGGATTTCGGTGCGCACCATGCCGTGCGAGACATCGCGCAAGCGACGGACGTGGCCCTCGCCCAGATCTTCATAAAAGCTGGGCCAGCCGGAGCCGGAATGGAACTTGGCGCGCGAGGAAAACAAAGGCAACGCGCACAGATTGCAGATGTAGGTTCCCTCCTCCTCATATTCGTCGAACGCGCCGCAGAAGGGCGGCTCGGTGCCGTGATCGAGCAGGATGCGGCGCGCTTCCGGATCGAGGCGCGCAGCCAGGGTCCGAATTTGCTCCGGCGTGGGTGGGGTGAGGTCGAAACCAAGGGCGGATTTAGCCATTTTTAGCTCCTTTTAGTTCCTTTTAGCGCTTTTTAACCCCTATATACTGTTGGTTCGCCCCACCAGTTACGGTCATCGCGAAATTTCTTTCTGAACACCGCCCACTCCGCCGCCGACTGCTCAAAAATGTGCAGGTCATGGCGCACCCCGTCCTTGAGCACATGGTCTTTCAACACGCCGACATGGCGATAGCCGTTGAAGGCCTGCGCGCGCGCCGTGCGGTCGTTCCAGGCGATGACGTGATTGACCAGCTTGTGCAGCCCCATCGTAAAAAAGGCGTGGTTGAGCGTGCCGAGAAAATTATAAGCGGTCAGGGCCTTTGGCGCGTCCGGATCGCCGATATAGACGCCGATCTCGCCAACGCCGTTGCGCGGATCGGTGACGGTGATCGAGGCGTAGCCGACATCGCGCCCCTCAATGCGGATAATCGCGTGCTGATAGTCGTCGCGGGCGTTGCAGCGCGCGATCCACGCCTTTTGCCGGTCGAGATCGTAGGCCACTTCGGTGAGCATATATTGCGCGATATGCGGCGCGGTGCGCCAGTCGAGCAGCAGTTTGGCGTCATCTTCCGTGACCGGACGATAGGACAGGAAATCATACATGGCGCATCGCCTCGATAATGCGGCGCGCACCCAAGCCATCGACAAGGGCGTGCGCGCGTTCCGCATTGGCGCGCAAGGCCGCCGGATCGGCCAGCAGGGCCTTGACCTGCGCGCCGAGATCGTTTGGCAGGCCCTGTCGCGCGTCGATGACCGGATAGGGGCAGGCCGTCAGCGCCGCCGCCTGATTGTCATAGACGACCAGAACCAGAGCAGGCAGGCCCATGGCCGCGACCTCGCCGACGCTGCCGCCGGCCGCCGTGACGACCAACGCGCTGTCAGCCAGGACTTCCGCGACCGACGGTGGCGAAACGACGATCTCCAGCCGCTCATCCGGTATCGACTGCAAGGCCGCGATATGACGGTTGGCGGGACCGGCGATGATGCGCACACGTAAACCTTCGCCTATCAGCAGCCGCGCTGCCTGAGCGCTCAGGTTTTGCGGGTCGGAGCCACCGAACATCAGCGTCACCATATCTGCGCTGCGCGCTCTGACCGCGCGAAATTCTTGCCGGATCAGGGCGTAATTAGCACCTAACAGTAATTTCGCGCGCGTCTTGCGCGCATAGTCCATATGTGTCGCAGCCTCGGCGGCATTGACGATCAGGTCGCAATCAAAGGCGGGCAGAAGGTTGAGATCGTCGATCACGCATACCCGCGTCATCAGGCCTAAGGCGGCGATATAGGCGTCGTCCGCCGCGTAGGAATCGACCACCAGTCCGTCACGCCGCGTCAGGCCAAGTCCGCTCATGGCCAACAGGTCTTCGCCCGATCCGAGTGGCGGCAGGATCACACCGTCTGCGCCGATGGACTCAAGCCGGTCGCGCACATCGTCCAGACTGTTGAGCAGAAACGTCACCGGCAGACCCTGCAAGCGCGCCTCTTCGGCAATAGCGAAACAGCGCATAAAATGGCCCATGCCGATTGCGCTTGAGGCCTCGGTGCGAAAGAACAGCCTCATGGCGCCCTGACAATCTCATGCACGGCGGGCCAGGGCGTGCGCCACACCGCCGTGGACCACGACCAGCCGACGCCGAACCCGCACAGCAAAAGCAGCACCTCCTCGCGCGCCGCGACCTTGCCGAAATGGTCGCTGAGCGCCAGCGGGATCGAGGTCGAGGAGGTGTTGCCATAGTCGCGGATCGCATAGACCATCTGGTCGTCGCGCGCCCTGATCTTGTGGCCGAGCGTCCTGAGCATCATGGCGTTGGCCTGATGCAGCACGACATAGTCCATCTCGTCGATCGTCCGTTCCGCCGCCTCAAGCGCGCGCGCTACGGACGGCGCGACCTGCTTGAGCGAAAAGGCCATGACCTGGGTGCCGTCCATGAACAGTTCCGGCGCGCCCGGTTCGGCCAGCCCGCCGGTCTTCGAGATCAGATAGGGCGCGCCCGAACCGTCCGAACCCAGATCAAAGGCGATCTCGGCCTCGCCCAGCTCCAGCGCCGTCGCCGCCACCGCATCGCCGAACAGGGGCGCAAGGCTGCGATTGCTATCCGAAATCATCCGTGTGGTGATGTCGCCCGCGATGATCAGGGCGCGGCGGATTCCGCCCGCCGCCATCATCGACGACGCCACCGACAGGCCATAGGCATAGCCCGAACAGCCGAGCGCCAGATCGAAAGCGGCGGCGCTGACCGGCAGGCCAAGCCGGTTTTGCAGCACGCAGGCGGTCGAAGGCAGCGGATAGTCCGGGGTCTGGGTAATCACGATCAACAGGCCGAGACTGTCCGGCGTCCAGCCGAGGCCGTCGAGCAGTCTCTGAGCCGCCACCGCGCCGAGGTCGCTGACGGTGTGGGTCTTGGTGACCGGACGGCGCTCGATGCCGGTGGCGGCGACGATCTTGGCCATGGTCTCGGCGCCGAAGCTGGCGGCCATGTCGGCGTTTTCGCTGATCGTCTCCGGCATGGCCGTCACCACTCCGCGCAAAACCGGCCCTGTCATCCGCCACGCCGTCATGAGGTCAGCCCGCCATCGACGACGAGAGTCTGACCGGTGATGAAGGCGGCGTCTTCCGACAACAGGAAGCGCGCCAGATGCACGACATCGGCCAGTTCGCACAGACGGTTGAGCGGCGTGCGGCGCACGATCTGCGCCAGTTGTGCATCGTCCAGACCTTCGGACAATTGCGTCTTCATATAACCGGGCGCGATGGCGTTGACGGTAATGCCGATCCGCCCGACCTCACGCGCCAGAGCGCGGCTGAAACCATCGAGGCCCGCCTTCGACGCCGCATAGGCGGTCAGACCGGTATAACCGCGTGAGCCCGTAATCGAGGAGATATTGATCACCCGCCCCGGCTTGCGCGTCTTCATCATCTGGCGCAGGGCCGCGCGCGTCAAAAGGATGGCGCCGGTCAGATTAACCTGCAAGACGTGTTCGATGTCGCGCACCGGCAGGGTGGAGAGGATGCCTTCAACCGACATGCCGGCATTATTGATCACGCCCCAGAGACGCTCGCCCGGAGGATGTTGGCAGGCCTCGGTCACAAAGGCTTCGATGGCGGCGGCGTCGGCCATATCGACGCTGCGCCACAAAAAGCGAGCGGGATGGTCGGCTTCCAGCGCGGCCAGGTCGTCATTATGCGTGGTCGAACAGGCGGCGACGCCGTAACCCTGCGCCAGAAGATCGCGCGCCATCGCCAGCCCAAGGCCGCGGCTGGCGCCGCTCAGGATCAGCCATTTGCCGGAATTGCTCATCTCAGCTTCTTTCCTGTCTGGCCGGTCGGCAAGGTCTCGACAAAGCGCGTCATGACGGGCCGCTGCGCGCGCGGCAGGCCCTGCAAATGCGCCTTGACCGCATTCTGATCCGCAAAAGGTTTCAGAACCATATCCGCCGTCAGCACATGGCCGGTGATCGGGTTCGGGCGCGAGGCGACGCGCACATCCTGCACGCCCGGATGTTGCAGAATAAAGGCTTCGACCGTTTCGGGAAAGACCTTGACCCCGCCGATATTGACCATCGAATCCAGACGCCCGCGAAACAGGACGCGGTCGCCGACAATCTCGACCACGTCGCCGGTGTCGAGGCCGCCGACACATAAGGTTCCGTGTTCGGATAAAGTCAGACGATCCGTCAGCAGGGACAGCGGAAATCCCTCGCAGCCATCGCTGACCGTCAGCACCCGGCCCGCCTCGGTGGTGGCGTAGATATGGCGCAGGGCGGCCTTCGGGAAGCGTTGTCGCAGGGCGTCGAGGATCGCCTGATCCGCCGCCTCGCCGCCGAGCGTCACGGCCTTGAGGTCGAGCGGCCTGTCGCCCAGCGCCATCAGAAAGGCGCGCCAGAAGGTCGGCGTACCGGAAATATGCGTCGCCTGATGCTGCATGGCCAGATCGGCCATCTCCGCCACGCTGGCCTCATAAGGCGGCGCGATCAGCACATGGCCGCCGATCAGGGCGGACAGGATGACCTGTACGCCGGCGAAACTGCCGGGGTTGAAGGTCAGAAGCCAGCGCGCGGGTGCGGAACCGGCGAACAGGTCTTGCGTTAATTTGGCAATCTCATGCGCGCGCCATTTCGGCGTTCCAGTCGTACCGGAGGTTTGCAGATGGATGCGTCCCTCGCCCGGCTCGATCACCGGCGGGGCGGATGGATCGCGCACGGCATAGACATCGCCGTCACCGAGCAGGGCGCGGATCAGACCCGCCGCGCCCATTTGCGTCACATCCACAGTGTACGGACCGTTTCCCGACGCGGGCGCCAGAGACTGATCGCCATCCGGCCCGATCAGCACGAAACCGGACGCGGCCAGATTACGCATCGAACTTTTACGCATCGAACAGGGCCGCCAGCTCCCCGGCGGTGTGAAACAGCACGAAGCCGCCCGCAAACGGCGTCTTGCCGGTCTTTTCCTCCAGCGCCACGACGAGGGTGGCGAGGTCCAGACTGTCGATATCGAGCGGCCCGTCGAGCAGCGGCGTGTCGGGCGTGATCTCGCCCATCGCGGCGCCCTTGTCGCTCAGGATCTGGGTCAGTTCGGCGCGGATCAGATCAAGAGCGGTCACGGCAGAAAATCCTTCAGGACGGCGGCCACGGCGTTGGGGGCCTCCATATGCGGCAGATGGCCCGCGCCTTCGATCACCTGCACCGGCGCGTGCGGCGGCAGGCGGTGCGCTTCGGGCAGGGGGATCAGGCGGTCGTGATCGCCCCACAGGAGGCTGAACGGGCAGCGGATGCGGCTCCAGTCGAAGCCTTCGGGCGAGAGGGCGAGGCCATAGGCGCGCGCTTGACCGAGCAGCTTTTTCAGCGCCGCGCTACGCGCCGGATCGCCATTGGCCTCCAGCAGCGACCGCGTCAGGGCCGGTCCCACCGACTGGCCGCGCGGGCCGAGCAGATGGCGCGCCAGCGTTTCAGCGGCAGCGGGCGTATTGGCGTCAAGAAAGTCCGACAGGGTTTCATGATGGAAGTCGCCGCCGAGGCCTGCGGGCGAGATCAGGCTTAAGCTCTCCACCCGCTCGCCGTGCGACAGAGCGAAGCCGAGCGCGATCTTGGCGCCCATCGAATGACCGACCAGATGGACGCGCGGCGCTTTCAGCACGTCGAGCGCCTCAGCGAGCCAGCCGGTCATGAAGCCGAGCGTAGCCTCGCCGACATCGGCGCAGGAGCGGCCATGGCCGGGCAGGTCGAGCGCGATCAGCCGGTAGTCGCGCGCCAGGGGGGCAAGACACAGGGACCAGGTCAGCAGGTCGGCGCCGAAACCGTGCAGGAACGCCACGGTCGGTCCCGCCGGGTTGCCCATCTCCAGATAGCCGAGCGGCCCGTGGCTGTGATCGTGCGACAAAGACAGGCTGATCCGGCGCGAGGGTTTGACATGTGCGTTCATGCCAGAAAACCCCCGTCGACATTCAGGATCGAACCGGTGATCCAGCGCGAGGTGTCGGCCAGCAGGAAGGCGATGGCGGCGGCGACATCATCCGGGCGGCCCAGACCCAGCGGGTGCATAGCGACGACGCGCTGAAAATTCTCTTCCGATAAGATGGTGCGGAACTGGTCCGACATCGGCGTATCGACCATGGCCGGGGCGACCGCATTGACGCGCACGCCGTCACGCACCAGTTCGACGCCCAGCCCCTTGACCGCCGAGACGATGCCGCCTTTTGAGGACGCATAGACGACATTGCCGGGCGCGGTTTTCAGCGCCGCCGAGGACGAGACATAGACGAGCGAAGCGGGGGCGCCGTGACAGGCCTTGAGCCGGAAACCCTGCGCCAGCATCAAGGCCGCGCCGAGATTTTGCGTCAGCACGTCCATAACGAAGTCGGGCTTGATCGCCTGGATCGGGCGCGTCGCCTGCACCCCGGCGCAATGGGCGATGCCGTTAAGCGGCCCGACCTCGGCGCACAGCGACTTCAGCCACGGCACAATGGCGTCAAGATCGGCGAGGTCGAACAGACGACCGAGATGGTTGTCGCCTTCCAGTTCGGACAGCACGGCGTCGAGACGGTCCTGATTGCGCCCCGAGGCGATCACCCGCGCGCCGAGCTTCGACAGATAAACCGCCGTCGCGCGCCCGATGCCGGAGGTCGCGCCGGTGACGAGGATCGTCCGGCCTTCCAGGCTCATAGGGTTGAATCGGGGGTTGAAACTCATAGGCCCATCCTCGCCGCATAGGCTTTCTGGAAATGCGCGATGCGGCCTTCGAGCGCACCGAGAACCATGCGCCGCTTGCCATCCATGCCGCGCGTCCCTTTCTGCGCGATGGCGCAGATGTCGCGGTCCTCATTGCGGACCTGCTCGGAAAAGGCCTTGAGGCTGTCGATCACCATGCCGCGCGCCGCACGGCCATTATTCTTCGCCAGCCATGAGGTGGTGTGAATGCGAAGCGTCTCAGGCCCGGTCGGCTCGAACCATTGAAAGGTCAGAAATGCGCCATAGGAAAAGGTCACCACGATATTGGGGAAGATCAGGAAATTGCCGTATTCGGGATAAAGCTCCGAAGGCTGAAGATCGACGGCCTTGCCGACCTGCCGCCACCAGTTCAGCGAACGTTCCTTTAAGCTTCCGGTGTAGCGCGTATGCTCCTGATCGTGGGAAATCTTCAGATCGATGGACAGGATCAGGCCGAAACTGTCAGCGTGGACTAGCGGCACATGATAGCCCTCGGCGGCATTGTCCATGCCGAGCTTCCAGTTGGCGGCCCAGTCATAGGCGGCGCGCTCGAAGCGGTCGGGGCAGACCTCGGAGACGTGGGCGAGGTCGTCATAGATGCCGCCGAGAAAGGCGCGTAAATCCGGTCCATTGGCGCTCATCCGTACAAAGACGAAATGCCCGACCGTCTCGACCGCATAGGCGTGCAGACCTAGCCGCGTCTTATCCGCGTCATTGAGATCGAAGCTCTGTTTGTTGAGCGGCACGCCGATCAGCCGACCGTCCGCGCCATAGGTCCAGCCGTGATACGGGCATTGCAGCACGCGATTGCCGCAGGGTTCGTTCTGCAGGCGGGAGAACCTGTGCGAGCAAACATTGCGAAACGCCTTCAGTTCGCCGTCGAAATTCTGCACCACGATGCTGTGCGGACCGAACTGCGCGGTGACGAAATCCTGATGGTTTTTCAGGTCTTCGGTGAAGCCGACGCACAGCCAGGAGGGCGCGAAAACGCGCTCCAGCTCCTGCGCCAGCACGTCCTCGCGCCAGTAATGATCCGCGGGGATCAGGCCGAGCAATTCGGGATGCGACAGCTCCATCACTTAAGCTCGACGACCTTTGGGGCGGGTATGGGGCCGATGGTCAGCTTGAGCGCGCTCCACGACCAGCCGACGCCAAAGCCCATCAGCACCAGTTCGCGGGGGCGGTCGAAAGCGTCGGAAAGCTTGTCGGCGATGGTCAGCGGAATCGAGGCCGAGGAGGTGTTGCCATAGGTCTCCATGGCGATGGGAACCTTGTCTTCAGGCAGGCCCGCCTTCTTGCGTAAGTGATTGAGCATAAAGACATTGGCCTGATGCAGCAGCACATAGTCGATGTCCTCGACCGTGACGTCGGCGGCGTTGAAGATCGCGTTGACAAGCGGCGGCACCGCCTTGAGCGTGAAATTGAAGACCTCGGTTCCGTTCAGATGCAGCCGCGCCTTACGATACAATTCGTCGGCTTTTTCCGGCGGGTGCGGCTCCTTCGGCGGCAGCAGCGGGTGTTTGAGCGCCCCGGCCTCGACCATGATGTGAGGCGCGCCGGAACCGTCCGTGCCGAAGACGCCGAACCAGTCCTCCGTGTTCGGATCAAGCTCCAGCGCCGTCGCGGAACCGGCGTCGCCGAACAGCGGGATGGTGGCGCGGTCGCCCTCTAAAAGCTTGGAGGTCGAGACATCGCCCGCCAGCAACAGGGCGCGCGCCGGACGCCCGGCCACGCTTAACGTCTTCATTAGAGAGGCCGCCGTCCACAGGCCGTAGGCATAGCCCGAACAGCCGAGATTGATGTCGAAGGCAAGGCACGAACCGAGGCCGAGCCGGTCCTGCAAGGCGCAGGCGGTGGCCGGGATCACATAGTCGGCGCTCTGGGTCACCATAATCAGCACGTCAATCGAATCGCGCGCCCAGCCCAGTTCGTCGAGCAGTCCGTCCGCCGCCTTCTGGCACAGGTCGGAGGTCATTATGTCGGGACGGGCGATGTGACGGCTGCGCACCCCGATCGACTTGATCAGCCGCTCGCGCTCGGCCTCGTCCGCGATCAGACCTTCGTCGGCCAGATCGCGCGTCAGGACGGGGACGCAGGCCCTGACGCCCCTGACGGCCACGCCGCTGATCCTGGCTTCGGTCATGATCTTCGCCCCGTTTTACGCGCATACAGTATGGAGCGATTCGCTCCTCGACCCGTGCAGGCTGGCAGCAAGGTTTTAAGGGAATATTGACGGAATCGGCGCTTGCTGGCGGCAAAGTTTCGCACATGAGGAGCGTTCGATGGACAAGCCCGCCTTTTTCGCCGCCGTAGCCGAAATTCTCGAAGCCGATCCGGCGGGCCTGACCGGCGATGAGCGCATCGAGGATGTCGGCAACTGGGATTCCCTGTCGGTGATTTCCTTCGTCGCCATGGTCGACAGCGATCTCGATCAGATCGTCGATGGCGAAAAACTGAAAGAGGCGAAAACGCTCAACGATCTGGCCGCCCTGGTCGGTCTCTGACGCATGACAAGCTTCAGCGAACGGCTGAAGACGCGCATTCCCAACGGGTCGCGCTTTCTGGCGCGGGCGTACGACGACCGGCGCCATATCGCCTATGACCTGCTGCCCGTGCTGGACCTGAAGGGGCGTGAGACCGTCGCGCGCGCCCTGCGGGTCATCAAGCCGCATACGCGCGGTTTCGCACCGTCCGAACGGGCGCGCGAGCTTGGTGCGCAACTGCGCCAAGACGGGATCACCGCGCCGCAGCCGCCTCTGCCCGCAAACGTGCTGGCCGATCTGATCGCCTATTTCAAAGCCGAGCCGTGCCATGACCGCTACCGCCCGCATCTGGGGCAGTTCATGTGGGACAAACCCGCCTCGGACGAAAGCAATATCGGTTATTTCACCGATGAACAGGTTCTACGCGCTCCGCACCTGCTCGACCTGATGAACGACAAGCTGTTGCTCGAAACCGCCGAGCTTTATCTCGGCGCCAAGCCGGTGATCGACAATATCGGCTGCGCCTGGCACTTTCCGGGCCGTGAAACCCCCAAGGGCGTGCAGCGCTTTCACCGCGATTTCGACTGCGCGCGCAACGTCAAGGCCTTCTGGTACCTGACCGATGTGAGCGAAACCTCCGGCCCGCACATATTCGTGCGCGGCTCACATGTCGATCCGCGCCTCGATGTCGGCAAGGCGCAGACGGACGCCGCCATTATCGACACCTTTGGCGCGGACAGCATCGTCAGCATCACCGCCCCGGCGGGGACATGGTTTCTCGAAGACGTTTATGGTTTTCACAAGGGGCAGTTGCCGATCGATGCGCCGCGTCTTTTGCTGGCGGTCGAGTACAATCTCTACCCGTCGTCTCTGGCGCCGCGCCATCCGGTCATGGACAATCCCGGCGGCTATGACCGCTACTGCAACCGGTTGTTCCTGCGATGAGGCGCGTGGCCATCATCCCCGCGCGCGGCGGCTCAAAACGCATACCGCGCAAGAATATCAAGCCGTTCCACGGTCAGCCCATGATCGCGTGGTCCATTCACGCGGCCCTGCAAAGCGATTTGTTCGAACGGGTGATCGTCTCGACCGACGATGCCGAAATCGCCGGCGTGGCGCGCGATTTCGGCGCGGACGCGCCCTTCGTGCGCCCGGCCAGCCTGGCCGACGATCATACCGGAACGGGGGCCGTGGTGTGCAGTGCGCTGGACTGGCTGATCCAGAACGGGGAGCGTTACGACGCCTGCTGCTGCATCTACGCCACCGCGCCGTTTCTGACGCCGGAGCGTCTGCGCGAAGGTTGGCAAGCGCTGCAAACGCGCGGCAAGGCCTTCGCCTTTTCCGCCACCTCCTACGCCTTTCCCATTCAGCGCGCCATCCGGCTGACCGAAACCGGGGGGGTGGAGATGTTCTGGCCCGAACACAGGGCGACGCGTTCACAGGACTTGCCGCCCGCCTATCATGACGCGGCGCAATTCTACTGGGGGCTGACCGAAGCGTGGCTGTCGGGCGTTGACGCCTTTTCCGAAGCCGGAACCGCCGTCATCCTGCCGCGCACCGAGGTGGTCGATATCGACACGCACGAAGACTGGGAGGTCGCGGAGCAAATCTTTCGCGTCTTCACTTCGCAGCGTCGATAATCGCGATCAGGGTCGCCTCGACCTCAGCCGCGACGCTGGCCATGGCCGGGGAATCGCTCATCACGCCCAGCAGGGCCGACGGGCGCACCATGCCGATATGCGTCTTGCCGCCTTCCTCATAGACCGAAATCCTGCACGGCAGGACGAGGCTCATCGCCATGTCTTCGCTCAACACCGCCTTGGCCTTGCCGGGATTGCAGACGTCGAGAATCTGACAGTCGTGTTCGAAGGCGACGCCCTTCTTCGCCATGGTTTCCTTGAGATTATGGATGTGCAAAATGCCGAAACCATGGGCGGGAACGGCCTCGTGCAGGGCGGCCACGGCCTGATCGACGCTTTTGGCGCTTTCGACAATATATTTCATCATGCGTCTCCTTTGGGCGTGATCTTCTGCGCGCCGAGAAAGGCGGGCAGGCTGAGCTTGAAATGGATGGCGGCGGCGCGCAATGCAAGGGTCAGGGCGAAGGCGATCAGGGCGGCGGGCCAGAAGGCGACGCCCAGCAGCTTCAGCCCGGCAAAGGCGCCCGCGCCGAGCATGGCGGCGGTGACATAGATTTCCCGCCGCAGCAGAAGGTTCGGCTCGCCCGCCAGCACATCGCGGATGATCCCGCCAAAGGTGGTGGTCAGGACGCCCATGATCATGGCCGAAAAGGCCGGAACGCCGAGGCTCAGCGCCTTGGCCGTTCCGACCACCGCATAGGCGGCCAGCCCCAGCGCGTCGAGCCACAGAAGCGCGCGAAAACGCCAGCCCTGCCCGCCCAGAAGCCAGACCAGCACCGCCGTCGCGACGCAGACCATGATATAGCCGGGGCGATGCACCCAGAAGACCGGCGCGCCGATCAGCAGGTCGCGCAGCGTGCCGCCGCCTACCCCGGTGATGGCGGCGAAGAAGATGAAGGTGACCACGTCCTGACGCAGACGCGCCGCCGCCAGAGCGCCCGATGCGGCGAACACGGCGACGGCGGCGTAGTCGAGCCAGAAAAAAGCGGTCGAAAGGGCGTCCGGCGGTAAGGCGGTCATGCCGCCATTCTTAGCACCCTACCAGCGGTGATGGTAGCCGTAACCCCACGGGCGATAATGCTCGCGATAGACGTAGCGATAGCCATAGGATGGGCGGCTGTTGAAATAGACGACCGTGTAACCCGACGGCGGCGGAGGCGGCGCATAGTAGCCGCTGTCGTAGGCGTAATAGGTTCCGTCATAGCAATCGACGCTTGAGCGTCCGACCGCCGAGCCCAGCATGGCGCCGACCAGAGCGCCCGCAATCGTATTGCCGCCGCGATCCCAGCGGTTCGACGCGCCATTACCGATGGCGCCGCCAATGGCTGCGCCCGCTATCAGGCCGGTGGCCGAGGCCTGATCCTTGCGCGCATAGCAGTAGCCGTCATAATGCGCATCCGCAGGCGGCGCATAATCGCGGTTATAGTCATCATCGCGATAGCGGTCGTCCTGATAACGGTCATCCTGGCGCGCCTGATCGGCGCGGCCTTGCGCATAGGCGTCGCGCGCGTCCGCGTAAGGATGCGGATAGCCGTAATTGGGGTCATTATAGTCCTGATACGGATAGGTTTGGGCCATAGCGGCAGGCGCCAGCGTGGCGGCGGCGAGGGCGGCGGTGAGAGCGATGCGCGCAATCATGACAAAACTCCGAAATGCCATGCTGCGGTTATGATCCGCGCAAGCTGAATGGCGGCTGAACGAAACCATGTCATCGGGGCGGATTCATGACCTTGTTTGTTCAGTGGAAAGACCTAAATGGAAGTCATGCAAACCTCCAAATCCGTCCTGACCCTGCACGACGCCTATCGCGACGATATCGGCGATCTGGTCACGCGCCGCCCGCTGCCCAATGCGTGGCTGGGGCATCTGGGCGCGTTTCTGTTTCTCAACCACCACGGCCCGCAGGTCTATCCGCCGCACAACAGAGGCCTGCCGTTCGGGCCGCATCCGCATCGCGGCTTCGAGACCGTCACCTTCATTCTGGAGGGCGAGCTGGCGCACCGCGATTCCGCCGGTCACGAAAGCATAATCCGCGCCGGCGGCGTGCAGTGGATGACCGCCGGTTCTGGGCTGGTTCACGCCGAAATTTCGCCCGACGCCTTTAAAGAGACCGGCGGGCCGCTGGAAATCCTTCAGCTCTGGGTCAATCTGCCCGCCCGGCTGAAAATGACGCCGCCGCGCTATACCGGCGTACAGGCGGGCGAGATTCCGGTCATTGACGACGGCAAATGCGCCCTGCATCTGGTGTCTGGCGACTGGCAGGGCCAGAGCGGGCCGGTCGAGTCGCTCACCGGCGTGTTTATGAGCTGGCTGGAGATGAAACCGGGTGGCCGCATCCGGTTTGAAAATCTGGCGGGTCGCGATGTGTTTTTCTACGTGGCGCGCGGCGATGTGGCGGTCAATGGCGTTGATGCGCCGCGCTGGAAGCTGGTCGAGTTTGGCGCGGGCGATCTGATCGATATCGAGGCGACCAACAACGCGCTCGTGCTGTTCGGCCACGCCGCGCCGATCAACGAGCCGATCGTCGCGCACGGCCCGTTCGTGATGAACACGCGCGAGGAGATCATGCAGGCCTATGCCGACTATCAGGCTGGCAAATTCGGCTGATCCGGTGTAAGCGCGCCTCATGACCTTCGCCTATTCTAAAAACTTTGACTCCTATGTGGTCGCCGCCCTGTTCGACGCGCTTGACGCGCCCATGGTCGCGCTCGGCGACGGGAGAGTCATCTTCCCCGACGCCAACGCGGAATTCGACGCCCATCCGAACGCCGGAATCCTGAGCGCGGTCGTGCATCCAACGGGCCTTGGCGTCGTCACCGGCGGCGATGACGGGCGCGTGGTGTGGACGACGCAGGATGCCGGGCCGGTTGAACTGTCGGCGCAGAAGGGCATGTGGATCGACGCCCTCGCCGCCTCGGTCGAGGGCCAGTCCATCGCCTGGGCGGCGGCGAAAAAGGTCAGCGTGCTGGACCTGAAAACGAAGGACATCAAGCTGTTCGAGCACCCGCACAGCGTCTCGGACCTCGCCTTCGATCCCAAGGGCCGCAAGCTCTACTGCGCCACCTATAATGGCGTGGCGGTCTGGTTTGCGCGCATTGCCGGCCAGAAGCCGCAGATGCTCAACTGGGCGGGGTCGCATACGAAGATCGCCGTCGCGCCGTCGGGCGACTATGTGCTGACCGCCATGCAGGAGAACGCGCTGCACGGCTGGCGCGTCAAGGACTCCAAGGATATGCGCATGGGCGGCTATCCGGCCAAGATCAAGTCCATGTGCTTCTTCGCCAAGGGCAAGCTGCTGGCGACGGCGGGGGCGATGGGCGCCGTGGTCTGGCCGTTCCTGAAACCGACCGGTCCGATGGGCGAGGAAGCCTCCGAGATCAATCCGCAGGAATCGACCCTGGTGTCCGTAGTGGCGGGCGCGGCCCAGGACACGCTGCTGGCCGCCGGGACCGAGGACGGGCGCGTGTGGCTGGCCGAACTGCAATCGACCGGCATCGACTGGGTGAAGGCCGAAAAGGGCGCAGCCATAACGGCGCTGGCGCTGTCGAACGAGGCCAACCGCCTGCTGATTGGCGATGAGGACGGTTCGGTGTATATTTTCGAGGCGCAAAGCTAAGATCACGGCTGAGGGGGCTGATGTCAGAACAACCAGAAGACGCCATACCCGGCCTCAGCGAGGAGGTCATGTACGACGCCGCCTCGCAACCAAAACCCGTCATGCGTAAAAAGTTTCGCCCGTTCCGCTTTCTTGGCCTCTGCGTTCTCGGCTTCTTCGTCTTTTCGACCCTGTCGGTGGCGATCCACCGCTTCGCGCCCGTGCCGGTCACGATCCTGATGGTCGAGCGGCTGGCCCAGGGCAATGGGCTCGATCACCGCTGGGTTCCGGCGTCGCAGATTTCCGACAATCTCAAGGCTGCCGTCATCGCCTCCGAGGATGCGAAATTCTGCACCCATGACGGTTTCGACTATGACGCGATCAGGAAGGCCGAAGCCTACAACGCTACGCATAAGAAAAAACGCGGCGCCTCTACCATTTCGCAGCAGACGGCCAAGAACGTCTTTCTGTGGCCGAGCCGCTCATGGGTGCGTAAAGGTTTCGAGGTCTGGTACACCTTCCTGATCGAACACATGTGGTCCAAGGACCGCATTATGGAGGTCTATCTCAACACCATCGAGATGGGACCGGGCGTCTATGGCGCCGAAGCCGGGTCGCAATACTGGTTCGGCCATTCGGCGAAGACGCTCAGCCCCGCCGAGGCCGCGAAACTGGCCGCTATTCTGCCTAAGCCGCTGTCATGGAAAGCGAAGGGCGGCAAACGCTCCGGCCGCATCCAGTCGCGCGCCCGCGTCGTGGACCGGCAGGGGCTGGACGTCTGCGCGGCGGATTGACGTCTCTTATGCCGACAAGGCGCGGTGATATTCGCCCGTCCCGCGCGTAAACACCTTGTCTTCGGGCAGGATGGCGGGCGGCTGAATGTCGGGCTGGACCGCCAGTTCGGCATAGATCGGCGCGAAGTCGGTGTGGACCAGATCGAACAAGGTATCGAGCGACGGCAGGACGAAGTAGTTTTCCTGAAATTCGTCGATGCGGTAATGGGTGCGCATGACGCGCCTGAGGTCGAAGCCGATGCGGTTGGGCGACGGGCTTTCCAGCGCAAAGCGGGTTTCTGTGAAGGAGGACAGAATCCCGGCGCCGAAGATGCGCACCTCATCACCCTCCTCGATCAGGCCGAACTCGGTCGTGTACCAGTAGAGCCGCGCCATCCGGTCCAGCACGCCCAGCTTCATGGCGCGTAAGCCGCCCTCGCCATAGGCCTGCATGAAGTCGGCCATGACCGGGTTCATCATCATCGGCACATGGCCGAAAATGTCGTGAAACACGTCCGGCTCCTGCAGATAATCGAGCTGGCGGGGGGTGCGGATAAACTGTCCCGCCGGGAAGCGGCGGTTGGCCAGATGATCGAAGAAGACGTCGTTCGGCACCATGCCCGGCACCGCCACCACCTGCCAGCCGGTGCGTCGCATCAGGGTTTCGGACAGGTCGTCAAAGTTGGGGATCGCATCCGGGCCAATCGGCAGATCGTTCATACCGTTCAGATAGTGCTGCGAGGCGCGGCCCGGAACCAGCTTGATCTGGCGCTCGAACAGGGTCCGCCATACGCCATGCTCTTCGGGCGTATAGGCCTGCCAGTTCTGCGGCACGATCCAGTCCGGGCGGTCCGGCACATAGCCGCCGACAATGCCGTGTTTGACCTCATCCAGAGTTTGCATAAGGGCGCTCCTGCTTCCTCAACAGGATGCGCCGATATGGTTTCAAATGCAAATATCTTTATCGTGAGATCGGCGCCACCAGTTTGCGCATCGCCTCCAGATAGCCGATCCAGGCCGCGCGCCCCTTATCGGTCAGGCGCACCGTGGTCTGGGGCTTTTTGCCGACAAAGGCCTTGTCGATCTGGACATAGGCGGCCTCCTCCAGCTTGCGCAACTGCACCGACAGATTGCCGTCCGTGGCGTTGAGCCGTGTCTTGAGCGTGGTGAAATCGGCGGTGTCGGCGGTGGACAGGAAGGCCATGACGCCCAGCCGCAAGCGTCCGTGGATCACATCGTCGAGCGCCTCGACATTGAAATCATCCATGGCCTAGTTCCTTGCGGCTCGCATGATGACGAAGCCCGGAATGGCGGCAAACAGGATCAGCGCCGCCGCATAGGCCAGCAATTGTTCTGACCGTCCCGCCATGACAGCCATGACCGGCGCAGCCAGAAAACAGCCGATGCTGACCAGTTTGAGCCAGCCCTGTTCGGAAATCTTCGCGCTGACCCACCAGCCCATGCCGTAAAAGGCCAGCACCACCGGCGCAATCATAAAGGCCACGGCCTGAATGTCCTGAACCTGACGCGACAACAGAAAGACGCTGAGCATCAGCACGCCGATGCCGATGCCGACCGCCGACCAGGCGGAATTGTAGGCGGTCGAACTGACATTTCCCCGTCCCGACTTGCCGCGCAGCGAAATCACCGCCGCAATGGCAAACAGCAGGCTGGCGCCGAACCAGATCGTCATCTGCACTATGGTGGTCTGCGGCAGCAGGTTCAGCGCCACGCCGTATTCCGCCAGCGAAGCGCCTGCGTACAACAGCCCCGCCCAGAACAGGACGGCGCCGTTTTTCATC
>DATMTF010000269.1:0-4851 GCA_035565015.1 Asticcacaulis sp.
TCTGGCATTAAACGGTTTTAAACGCGCAGGAACAGATTGCGCAGCCAGCCGGGCGTGGCGCGCGTATTCTGGCGCCAGTCGCCTTCGTCCGCAGCGTCGGGCGCGATTTCGGCATCGAACGGATTGAGCAGCTTCACGCGACCGGAACGGTAGGCGGAGGGGCGGCGGGTCACCAGAGTCAGGCCGTGTTCCAGCGCCGTCGCCGCCAGCAGGGCGTCGCGGCTGTCTTCATAACTGAGGCCCGCGCGGCGGCGCACGATGGCGGCGTCGATGCTCAGAATGCGGCCGTCGAAGGCGCGGGCGATCTGGGCGTCCAGCCATGCGCGCAAAGCTTTGGCCGCTTCGGCGTCGCGCTTCATCGCCTGCGCTGCGCCGTTTTCCAGCTCCAGCAGGGTCAGGGCCGAAATAAACAGATTGGCGGGCGGGACGCGCCGCGCCCATTGCGCCAGCGGGGCGAGATCCGCCTCCCATTTCGCCTTGCGCAGGGCGGCGACAATGCCGGTGTCGAGCAGATACATCAGCGAAACGCCTCGCGCCGGTCCCAGCCCGCGCCGAGGCTGGAGGCCTCAAGATCGACCTGCGCGCCGTCGTCGAGCGCCAGCAGGTCGAGAATCGACTCGCCCTGACCGCTCAGGCGGCAGAAGGCGTCGAAACTCAGCAGCACATGGGTCGGCTTGCCGCGGTCGGTGACGAAGACCGGCTCCTCGCGCGCGGCGCGTTTGGCGCGGGCGACGTCCTGATTGAATTCGCGGCTGGTCATGGCGGGCATGGCGCGGCTCCGTGCAATGTTTGTATCTAATGTAGCAACATGCCTACGCTGTGCTGTATTAGCAACATAAAAATATACTGAAAAATAAACATCTTATGCCATAAAATTTCGACTTGACCGTCTCGTCGTACGCCGCTTTCGTCACGCAAAACTTATCCGGGGAACGCCAGGTCCATGGGGACGTCTGAAATCTTTCTGATCGCCATGATCATCATTCTGAGCGTTCCGTTTCTGGTGTGGCGTGTGTTCAGGACCGATTATTACGCGCCTCTGGTCGTGGTGCAGATCATCGGCGGCATTCTGCTGGGGCCGGGCGTTCTGGGGGCGGTCTTTCCCGCCTATTATCATTTCGTCTTCACCCCGCAGGTCATCGGCGCGCTGAACGGGATCGCGTGGTGGGCGGTGATGATCTTCGTCTTCGTCGCCGGGATCGAACTCGACTTGAAAAAAGCCTGGACGCACCGCAGCGAGACGGCGACGACCGCCGGATTGGCGCTGGGGACGCCCCTGTTGTTCGGCGCGCTGGTCGCCGTCGGCATTTTATGGTTCGCAGGACATGCAGGCGGCCTGGCGCAATGGGTCGGCCCCAAAGGCCATAACTGGCAGTTTGTGCTGGGGATCGGCATGGCCTGCGCAGTGACGGCGCTGCCGATTCTGGTGCTGTTCATGGAAAAGCTGAACATCCTGCGTCAGCCGCTGGGCCAGCGCATCCTGCGTTACGCCTCGCTCGACGATGTGGCGATCTGGGGTGTGCTGGCCCTGATCCTGCTCGACTGGGAGCGCGTCGGGCGCCAGCTCGGCTTCCTGCTCACCTTCGCCGTCGCCGCTTTTCTAATGCGCAGGCTGATGCGTGCGGTCAGGCCGGGCGACCGCTGGTACATCGCCCTGATCTGGCTGGCCGCATCGGGCTTCGCCGCCGACTGGTCGGGCCTGCACTTCATGGTCGGCGCCTTCCTGTCAGGCGCCGTGCTGGACGCGGACCTGTTCGACCAGAAAAAGATGGACCTGTTCCGCGACCACATTCTGCTGGCCATCATGCCGGTCTTCTTTCTTTCGACGGGCCTGCGCACCACCTGGGAGATGGGCGGCGTGGCCGTCTTCGTCGCGGCGGGCGCGCTGCTGATCGCTTCAGTCGGCGGCAAGCTGGCCGGGATTCACCTGGCCGGGCGCCTCCTGAAATGGGAGAAGGGCGAGGCCTCGGTCATTGGCTGGCTGTTGCAGACCAAGGCTTTGATCATGATCATCTTCGTCAATATCCTGCTCGACAAACAGATCATCACCAGCGGCGCCTTCACCGCCACCCTGCTGATGGCCGTGGCCTCGACCATGTTGTCGATCCCGCTGGCGGCGCCGAAACTGAAGCGCTATGGCGGGCTTATCGGTAAACCTTAAGCCGTTTCCCGGAACCCGTGCGCGTAGATCTGTTCGATCAGCAGGCGGTGCGGCGGCAGGTCGAGCGTGGCGCGCTCGCCGTACTGACGGATGCGGCTGAACATCCGCTGCGCCTCGGCGCCCGATAACGCCTCGGCGCCGTCGATGTGCGTCTGAAAGCCCATGCCGTAAAGGATGTACTGATAGTTGAACCAGGCGAAGGTCTCCGCATCCAGCCGGAAGTCGAAGCGGCTGGGCGGGCGATGACGCCATTGCGCCAGCAGGTCGCGCAAACGCTCCGGGATCGAGGCCGGATCGCGGTTGTCGCGCCAGAACGGCTCGTCGCGCTGGCTGAGGACGTAGTGCAGCTTGAGGAAGGTCGTGATGTTCTCGTAGCGCTCGCGCATCAGGGCGTTGAAGCGCGCGGCGGGCGCGCTGACCGGGCCGGAGGCGGGCAGAAGCTCGGCGATCATGCTGGCGGCCAGTTCGATCAACACGATGCCGGTGGCCTCCAGCGGCTCGACAAAGCCGCCGGACAGGCCGACTGCAACGCAGTTCTTCACCCACGGCGTCTCGCGCCAGCCCGGTTCGAAGCGGACGAGGCGGGTGTCGATATCGGCGCCGAGATGGTCGCGCAAAACCCTTTGCGCGCGGTCATCGTCTGTGTGCGCGCTGGAATAGACATAGCCGACCCCGCGCGCGTGACCGAGGCCGATATCCCAGCTCCAGCCCGCTTCGTGGGCATTGGCCAGCGTATAGCTTTCCAGCGGCGCGTCCGGGCGCGGATAGGGGGCGCGCCCGACGACGGCGCGGTCGGCGAACAGGATGTCGCGGACGGAATGAAACGGCGCCTTCAGCGCCTTTTCGATCAGTTCGGCGCGAAAGCCGGTGCAGTCGATATAGAGGTCGGCGCTGTGCGTTCCGTGGCGCTGCGTCGTCACGTCGGCGATGGCGCCGTCGTCGCCCAGAGCGGCCGTCTCAATCGTGTCCTCGATATGCAGAACGCCCAGTTCACGCGCCCGCTGCGCCAGCACCTCGGCCAGCCGTATCGAGTCCATATGATAGGCGTAGTTCAGCGGGCCAGTGAAGGCGCCTTCGTGCGGGCGTTTGGGGCCGCGTCCGGCCTCGGCGACGCGCTTCTGGAAGGTCATGGCCTGGGCGAAGGGCGGGCGGGCGTCGGGCGCCATCCGCAGCCAGCAGGCGAGGGCGGCGCCGTCCTCGAACCAGGGCGCCTCGAACGGGTGGAAAAAGTGTTCGCTCTGATCGTCGCGCGGCGTCCTGACCCAATTGTTGAAACGGATGCCCTGTTTGAAGGTGGCCGAGGTGCGGCGCATGAAGTCGGCCTCATCGACGCCGAGATGGCGCAGGGTCGAGCGCAGGGTCGGAAACGCGCCTTCGCCGACGCCGATGGCCGCGATATCGGGCGATTCAATCAGCGTGATGCGCACCGGCCCCAAAAGACCGGACTCGAAATGCCGCGCCAGCAGGGCGGCGGTCAGCCAGCCCGCCGTTCCGCCGCCAAGGATCAGGATCGTGCGCATGCCGCACTATCGGCGCGGCGCCTGACGACGTCAACCGCCGGGATTGAGGCGGCGGTAGAGGGTCGAGCGATGCACGCCCAGACTGCGCGCGGCGGCGCTGATATTGCCGCCATATTGCGCAACGGCGCGGCGCATGGCCGCCAGTTCGATGTCCTCCAGACTGGGCGCGGTCAGATCCTGAACCGGCAGGGCTTCGTTATCGGCCCGGCGCGCGTCGAGCTGGGCGAAATAGTCGCGCCCGTCGGCGCCGCGCAGCCGCACCGCCCCGTTCCAGCCGCGCGCCAGGGTTTCGGCCTGGGCGTCGAACACCTCTTCGACCTGCACCTGATCGAGATGGTCCCAGGTGCGCCCGACCAGCGACAGGCCGCGCCGGTTGGCGGCGACAATCACGCCGTCGCGGAAGACCAGTATGCCTTCGCGCGAGGCGCCGAGCAGGTGCGGATCGGTCTGGAAGCGCAGGGTCTGGCAGCCGTCGAAGCCGCCGCGAAACAGCCGGTGTTCGATCTGCTCCACCGCCATGCGCACCATGCCGAGGACATAGCCGCCCTGCGTATAGGCGGGCGTCGAAATATCGAGCACGCCGATGGTGGCGCCGCGCGGGTCGATAATCGGCGTCGCTGCACAGCTTAAGGCGCCGTGGCCGTTGAAATAATGCTCGGCGCCGTTGACCGCCACCGAGCGGCGTTCGGCGATGGCCGTGCCGATGGCGTTGGTGCCGTTGCCGTCCTCACTCCACTGGGCGCCGGGCCGCAAAGCCACCTGCGCGGCCTTGTCGGCGAAGCTGGGGTCGCCGACCGCGTCCAGCACTTCGCCGCGCGCATTGGTCAGGATGACGATGCCGGACAGGTCGCGCGCCTCGGCGTGCAGCATGTCCAGCTCATTGCGCGCCAGACGGCGCAGCGCTTCATGCTTTTCCTGCAACAGCCGCAGTTCCGACGCGCTGGCGGCGTCGGGATGCGGCGTCGTTTGCGCGTCGAGACCCATATTGGCGCAGCGTATCCATGAACGCAGAATGGCGTGGCTGATCTGGTCGACGGGCAAACCCTTGCCGCCGAAAAAGACCTCGCGCGCGCGCTCGATCTTAGCTTTTTCGACTCGTAACGCGTCTGACGGCATTGCGCGTGGACTCCCTGAAACGCGCTATATGCGCGCCCTTTTAAGTATTGACAT
>DATMTF010000270.1:0-6933 GCA_035565015.1 Asticcacaulis sp.
CTGCGCGTGCATATAAAGCGATCTTGAGAGAGTCGTCTGTCCGTCTGAGGTTTCATGTCGTTTAAAATCCTGCCTGTGATTATGTCTGGCGGCTCTGGCACCCGCTTGTGGCCGTTATCGACCGGTGAAGCGCCCAAGCAGTTTCATGCTTTGGCGACGAACAACACGATGATACAAGAAACAGCGCTTCGGCTGGGCGGCGGGAATTTTCTGGCGCCTGTCGTGATCTGCGGTCGCGGCCATCTCGATCTGGCGATGCGCCAGCTCGATCTGGTTGGCCGCGCGCCTCAGGCCGTGGTGCTGGAGCCGATGGCGCGCAATACCGCAGCCGTGGCGGCGCTCGCGGCCCTGAGTGGGCTGCATCTCGTGCCTGATGCGCTGGTGCTTCTAGCGCCGGCTGACCATGTCATTACCAATCCCGACGCTTTTCAGGCGGCGATTGCGCGCGCCGCTGAGACGGCGACGTCGCGCATCGTTACTTTCGGCATCCATCCTTCGCATCCGGAAACCGGCTTCGGCTATATCGAACATGGCCCCCGCCTGGCTGACGGGGTTTTCTGCATCAAGCGTTTCTGTGAAAAGCCGGATACGGAAACCGCGAAATCCTATGTCGAAAGCGGGAATTACGACTGGAACGCAGGCATCTTCCTGTTTTCGCCTCAAGTCATGCTCGATGAGTTGCAGATCCATGCGCCGGATGTTCTGGAGCATGCGCGCGAAGCCTTTCAAAAGGCTCAGAGGGATGGCGTTGTGATCAGCCTTGATGACCATGCCTTTGCTCGCGTGCCCTCTATTTCGGTCGACTACGCCGTGATGGAAAAGACGCAGGCTTCAGCAGTTGTGCCTTGCGACATCGGCTGGGCGGACGTTGGCGGATTTGCAGAGTTGTGGCGTCTTGGCGAGAAGGATGGCGCGGAAAACCATGTCAAAGGCGACGCGATTTTAATCGAAGCTCAAAATTGCCTTGTGCATAATTCTGGCCCGGTAGTGGCCGTCATCGGCCTTGAGAATATCATGGTCATTTCGACGCCTTCCGGGGTGCTGGTGGCGCCAATCACCCGCGCTCAGGACGTAAAAAAAGCCGCTGAAGCTGCGAAGGCGCGACTGGCTGCGCTCGTAAGCTCGCAATAACCAATCCAAGCGTTGAGAAAGATTTACCTAGATGACGTCCATCACACCGCGTTCTGATATTCGCGAGAACAGTTACGAATTCGAGACGATCCCGCTGGTTAAGGCGACGGGGTTCCGCGAATACGATGCGCGCTGGCTGTTCGGCAAGGAGATCAACCTGTTGGGCATTCAGGCGCTGGGTCTGGGGCTTGGAACCTATATTCAGGAGCGCGGGGTTGCGCCGCGCATCGTCACCGGCCACGATTTCCGTTCTTACTCGATCAATATCAAGAACGCCCTGATGCTGGGCCTGATGCAGGCCGGTTGCGAGGTGCTGGATATCGGGCTTTGCCTGTCGCCGATCGCCTATTTCGCGCAGTTCGATCTGGACGCGCCGTGCGTGGCCATGGTCACGGCTTCGCACAATGAGAACGGCTGGACCGGGGTGAAGATGGGCTGTCAGGCGCCGCTGACCTTCGGGCCGGAGGAGATGACGCGGCTGAAAGAGATCGTGCTGACCGGCGAAGGCGTGGCGCGCCCCGGCGGCAGCCTCACGCGCGTCGATGGCGTGCAGGAGCGCTACATGGCCGATGTGGCGGCCAAGGTGAAGCTGAAGCGCCCGCTGAAGGTGGTCTGCGCCTGCGGCAACGGCACGGCGGGGGCGTTCGCGCCGCAGACCCTGCGCGCCATGGGGGCCGAGGTGATCGAGATGGACTGCGACCTCGACGCCACCTTCCCCAAATATAATCCCAATCCCGAAGACCACCACATGCTGTCCGAAATGGCCAAGGCGGTCAAAGAACACGGCGCGGATATGGCTTTGGGTTTTGACGGCGACGGCGACCGCTGCGGCGTGGTCGATGACAAGGGCGAGGAGATCTTCGCCGACAAGATCGGCCTGATGCTGGCCCGCGACCTCAGCGAGCAGTATAAGGACGCGACCTTCATCGTCGATGTGAAATCGACCGGACTTTACGCCACCGACGCGGTGCTGAAGAAGAACGGCGCGACGACCGTCTATTGGAAGACGGGCCATTCCTACATCAAGCGCAAGACCTTTGAGCTGAACGCCTTGGCGGGGTTTGAGAAGTCGGGCCACTTCTTCTTCAACACGCCGCTGGGCCGCGGCTATGACGACGGTCTGGTCGCCGCTTCTTGGATTCTGGCCATGATGGACCGCAATCCGGATAAGAGCCTGTCGGAGTTGAAAGACGCCCTGCCGGTCGCCTACACCTCGCTGACCATGAGCCCGCATTGCGGCGACGAGGTCAAGTATCAGGTGCTGGCGCGCATCGTGAAGGAGTATGAAGACCTGGCGAGGGCGGACGGCGAGATCTTAGGTCGCAAGATCAAGGAAGTGATTACGGTCAACGGCGCGCGCGTCCATCTGGAGGACGGCTCCTGGGTGCTGGTGCGGGCCTCAAGCAACAAGCCGGAACTGGTGGTCGTGGTCGAGTCCTTGCGCTCCGAGGACGATATGCGCGACCTGTTCCGCAAGGAGGTCAAGCCGCGCCTCGAAAAGTATGACGAAATCGGAAGCTACAATCAGGAAATATGATCCGGCCTGGCGCGCAGGGCGACAATAGCGGCGGCCAGCAGCAGGCAACACAGCCAGCCGAAAGCGTCGCCGATGCGGGCGTAGGGCGTGGCGACCTGACCGGCGTGCAGGTTCGTCTGCACGACGCTGATCTGCGTCGATGACGGCGCTTCGGCGATGACGCGGCCATAGGCGTCATAGACGCCGAGATAGCCGTTGCGGGCGCTGCGGGCGATGGCGTAGCCGCTTTCGATCCCGCGCATCATGGTCATGCGCGCGCCCATCCAGCCGTCCTGGCCCCAGGAACCTTGAAAGTCCCAGGCGGGCACGGCCATAAAGGCGGCGGTCTGCGCATAGTCCCGACCAATGGACGGAATGTGCATATCCTTGCAGATGGCGACGCCCATGATCTGGCCGGCGACCGGGACCAGCAAGGGCGTCTTGCCCGGCGTGTCGCGCGCCTCGAAGCCCGGCACAAGGCGTTGCTTGTCGTAAGCGCGCAGCGAGCCGTCCGGAGCGGCGATGAGGGCGCGGTTGCGATAGATTCCGTCCGCGTGAGTCTCGACGCCGATCACGAGCGTCGCACGCGCCGCCTGCGCCGCCGCGCGCACGTCCTGTTCGGCCTGTGCGATACTGGCGCCTTCGAGCAGGGCGATCTTTTCCGGCAGGACGGTGACGCCGCCAATGGCGGCGTGGGCGGCGATCTGCGGCTGATAGATCCGCCACACCATGTTCCAGTCCTTCGGCTCGCCGTCGAAACGGTCGGTGACGATCAGCGTCGCCGGGATGTGATGCGTAAGCGGTGAAGCGCTCAGACGCAGTCCCGCGAACAGACCGGCGGCTGCGAGTAGCGTAGCGACCACTATCGCCGGGGCGTGCATGCTGCCCGTGGTCCTGCGCGCGATCCACACACCGAGCAGAGAACCCGGCAGCAGGACCACGAAAACAATCAACGGGACGCCGCCCATCGCCGCCAACTGGATCACCGGCAGGGCCTCCATCTGACTGTAGGCCAGACTGCCCGCCGCCCCGTGAACCGACACGATCAAGGTGAGCGTTTCAAGCGCGGCCATGAGAACGGGCAGCATGAAGACGGCGCAGACCGGCGGCAGCTTGCGCAAAGCCATCTCGATCAGGCGCGCGGCCAGACGCCAGGACAGCACGCGCAACAGGACCAGGATCAACAGGCCGAGCCCAATGCCGCTCAGGCTCAGATAATAGCGCGCAACGAAAAGGATCGAGAGCAGGCCGACCAAAGTTCCCATCCAATGGGCGTAGCGTTTGTCGCCGGACACGGCGGGGATCAGCAAAGCGGGCGCCAGCCATGGCGCCCACCACAGGGGTTGCAGGGCGTAGGCCGCCGCCAGCAAAAGGCCTGCGACTGCAGCCAGCGCGAGGCGCCACGGCAGGGGCAAGGACAGAAGTTCGGAAGATTTGGGCATGGTGCTTCTCCATCAGGACGCCCTTCCCTGTCAGGCCATTCGGACTGCCGCCAGCGCGACTTCGCGAACGGGCGAACGGGTGCGTGAGCCGGCGACGGGCATGGCAGGCCGTTGCCGCCGCCGTCCGATCTTGCTAGCGTCCGCGCATGAAGATCAGAGACTGGCGGGGACAATTCGGCGATGCGCGCTGGTGGGCGCAGGCCTTCGGCTTTGCGCTGGTCGCGGGCGCAGGTCTGGGCGTGCTGGGGCCGTTCGGCAGCTTCCTGAATGGCGACGTGGCGCTGCGCGTCTTTAGCTGGACCGGCAATCTGCTGGCCGGGACGGTGATTCTGGGCCTGATCGTGCCGTTCGTGACGCAGCTTGCGCTGCGGCTGGGTCTGCCGCGCCTGTTCGGGGTCGCGGCGGGCGTTCTGGTCGCAACCGGCCCGGCGGCGGGTTTTTCCTATATTTTCGGCCACTGGCTTTGGCCGTATGAGATCGACCGGGTGCGACCGATCGACTGGTTCACGCAGGCGCTGATTATCGAGATCGCCATGATCGCCCTGTGGGTTCTGATTATGCTGGCGCGCGAGTCCATGCGGCCATCGCCCGCCGGAGCGCGTGAGGCGTCAAAACCCGATCTGACCGCGCCGGTCCTGTGCCTGCACATGGAGGATCACTATGTCCGCGTCCACCGCGCGGGCGGGTCCAGCCTCGAACTGATGACCATGAGCGACGCCATCGCGCGTTACGGCGCGGGCAAGGGATTGCGCGCGCATCGGAGCTGGTGGGTGGCCGACGCCGCGGTGACGGGCGCCGAGCGCGACGGGCGCAACTGGCGCCTGCGCCTGTCTAACGGTCAAAGCGTCCCCCTCGCCCGCGCCAGCGTCATCGAGGCGCGCGCGAAGGGCTGGATCAGGGAGTAACCTTCAGCAGATTGTTGCTGCGGTCCTTGTCGGGGATGCGGTGGTCGGGGTCGATTTCGGCGGAGACGACCGTCTTGTCCGGCTCGATGAAGACCGTGGCCTGCGGACGGCGGATCCAGCTATCGGCTTCGAGGCGTACATCGCGCGTCGTTCCATCGCTGAAAGCCACCCGCAGGGTTGCGGGCATGACCAGCTTGTCGTGGGCGCCGACCGTGATGATCGTGCCTTTTGAAGGGTCGGGCTTGCCGTCCTTGTCGGTCACGGCGGCGATGGAATCGACGCCGAGGTCGAGCGTCCAGTTGTTGTCGTACCAGCCGCGCCACCACCACGACAGGTCTTCGCCGCCTTCGCTCTCCATAGCGCGGAAGAAGTCGTCAGGCTTGGGGTGTTTGAACGCCCAGGCGGCGATGAAGCGCTTAAAGGCCGGATCGAAACGGTCGGGGCCTAAAATCTCCTCGCGCAGCAGCTTCAACCCAAGCGCCGATTTGAAATAGGTGATCGGGTGACGGTATTTTTCGATAATGGTGTCGGCGCGCGACAGGATAGGCGGCGCGTCGGGGTCCGATATGACCGGGATGATCTCATCGAACGGATTGCCGCCGCCGGGGGCGAATTCGGAATCGCGCTTGGGCGCATATTCGCCGTGGTTGAAATCCTCGGATTCGTAGGTGTCGATGAAGGTGTTGAAGCCCTCGTCCATCCAAGCGTCGCGCCGCTCGTTGGAGCCGACCATCATCGGGAACCAGCCATGCCCGATCTCGTGCGCGCTGATCCAGAACAGCTCCCTGCCCTTGTCCTCGACGCCGTCGAACACGATGCCCGGATATTCCATGCCCGAGGCGGGGCCGGCGATGTTGATCGCGGCGGGCCAGGGATAGGGGAAATATTTCGCCGAATAACGCTCGACCGCGTCCTTCATATATTCGGTCGACCGCCCCCATTTGTCGGGACCCGCGGACTCGACCGGATAGAAGGACATGGCGAGCGACGACTTGCCGCCCGGCAGGTTGATCCGCGCGGCGTCCCAGGCGAAGGCCGACGAGGCGCTGAACGCGACGTCGCGGCTATTGTCCATATGGAAACGCCAAGTCAGCATGCCGCTTTTGGGTCGCGTCGTCGGGTCGCTCACCCGCTCGGGTTCGCGGATCATCACCGTACGGTCGCTGCGCCGCGCCGCCGCCAGCCGCGCCTGCTGCTGCGGGGTCAGCACTTCCTGCGGGTTCATCAGTTCACCGGAGCCGGCGACGATCACGTCGGCGGGGACGGTGATCGCGTAATCGAAATTGCCGTATTCGAGGTAGAATTCCTGCGCCAGATAGGGCGTCGGGTCCCAGCCGCGGATGTCGTCGAACACCGCCATGCGCGGATACCATTGCGCGACCGAATAGATCGGCGCGCCGTTCTTCGCGGTCAGCCAGCCGGTGCGCCCGCCGAACTCGTCGCTGGGCACTTCGTAATGATAGCGGATGTGGATGACCGCCTTGCCACCCGAGGGGAGCGCGCTCGGCAGCGGGAGTTGCGCGCGCGTGTCGCTGATGACCGGCGTGACCGGCACCGCTGTCTTGCCCAGCGTGACCGACACCTGGTCGAGCGTCATGCCGTCGGTATTGCCGCGTGGCGCGCCGCCCTGCGCCAGGCTGCCACGCGATCCCGGGCGGTAGAGATTCTGGTCGAGCTGGAGCCATAGCACGTCGAGCGCGCTCGGGCTGGCGTTGGTGTAGGTGATCGTCACCTCGCCCTTGATCGTGTGCGCGGCCGGGTCGAGTGTCGCATGGATCTGATAATCGGCGCGATTCTGCCAATAATCGGGACCGGGCATGCCGTCGCCGCCGCGATAACGATTGACCGCCTGGCCCATGTCGAAGGGAGCGAAGGTCTCGCGGGGTTGGTAGGTCGGGCTGCTCGCGGCGGTGGTCGTGGCGAGAATGACGGCGGAAGC
>DATMTF010000271.1:0-2833 GCA_035565015.1 Asticcacaulis sp.
CCCGGCCACCTTATCCTCCTGCGGATGCAGGTTGGTGCGCCAGCGCCGGTTGTCGCCGTCGAAGAATTCGCTCCACGCCCGCGCCGCCAGTTTCGGATCCTTCAGCTCGCGCGCCGCATAGGCCGTCATGCGCGAATGGGCGTCGCGGAGGCTGCGGTCCTTGGGCACAACGCCGAGGAAGGCTTTGATCTCCTCCGGCGAGGAGTTGTAATAGATGCAGTAGTCGAGCCACGCCTTCTTATAGGCGGGCGCATCCACCAGGGTCAGCAGCTCCTCGGTGATCTCGATCACGCCGAAGACGGCGTTCAGATGCGACACCGAAATCTGATCGCCCGGCCCGACGAACCTGCCGGTCTTCAGATCGTAGGGCGCGCCGCCGCAGAACCAGCCATATTTCAGTTTCGCGATCGAATTCATGCCATTCAAAATCCGGTCGCGCCATTGCGTGTCCTGCGTACGCTCCCATTCGGTCAGCCATGCCGCGATGAACGAGCCCCACGAGGTGCCGAAGCTGCAATCGACCGTGCCGGGGACCGGCTTGCGGATGCCGATGCCGGAGCCGCCCGCCGAGGCGACCTTACGTTCGATATAGACATCCTTCAGGGTTTGATCGGAGGTGACAAGGTCGCGCATCAGGTCGCCGACGCGCTCATCGGCGGTCAGGTAATAGTAGAAGCGCTTGAAGGCGGCGTTGGAGACGCGCGGCTGCTTGGACGAATCCGCCCAGTGCTGCACGCCGTGGCGCGTGCCGAAGCCCTTATACGGCCCGATATGCAAGGTATCGACCTCGGAGGTGTGCCGCGTCATCGCCTCGGCCATACGGAACACGTCGGCGCGGCCTGAGCGCAGATAGCCGTACCAGAACATCATGTCCGATTGCAGTTCCGAATTGTCCCAGGCGAAGCCGCCGATATCATAACGCCAGACATGCCGGTCGGCGTCATAGGTGTGCATGACGTCGCCATAGTCCCAGAAGCCGTACCACTTTCGCTCGTCGATCTGCTGCAAATAATAGTCGAGCTGATATTTGATCCGGCCTTCGATCAGGGCGCGGGTCGGGGTCGAGCTGTCCGGCAGGCTCCACGCCCCGAAAATGCCTTCGACCAGATGCAGCCGCTCCGGCGCCACCGTCAGGCGCGGCGTCTGCGACAGGGCCGTGGCCATATCGGCGAAACGCTGGCGCTCCGGCGTGGCGGGCAGCGCCCATAATGTCAGTTCACTGGTGCGCGCAATGCCATAGGGCTTGTTCCAGCCGGGCTCGAAATCCTCATAGGTGAGCAAGAGGCCGTCATTCTGCTTGGCGTAGGTATCCATGCCCCAGTCCGGGCGATAGGGCCTTATGTCCATGGCGGGGGCGTCGGGCGACCACAGCCACGCCGTCAGCTCGGCCATATCGCCCGCCGCGCCTCTGATATCGAGCCGGGTCGGCGCGCGCTGCCAGAAATCCTTGAGGCCCAGCGCCACCCCGCCCTGCGGGCTGCCCGCGTAGCACAGGCCCGAAGCGCGGTGATCGGACGCGGACTCGATAAAGGCGTGACCGGGCTCGACGCGCTTGCGGATCGTAAAGCCGTCCGGCGTCGCCTGCGAACAGGTAAAGTCGTTCCAGTACGGCGAGTTGCTGAGGTTGTCGCCGACCGCAGGCGCGATCATGGCCGGATCGACAGGCCGACCCGCGATTTGCGCGTCACGCGCCGCCTTGCCCGGATCGCGGCGCAGGCCGGTCAGCGAACGCACCGCCTCGCCCCACACGCCGTCCTTCTGGCCGGAAAAGCGGATATGGCGGTTATAAAGTTCATCCGACATCGGCGCCTGCGCCACGACGCCCAGCCCCGTGATGAAATCCTTGGTCTCGTCGCCGTCGAAGATAAAGCTGTGGACGATGCGCACAGCGTCCGAACCCGCATAGAAATAGAGCCGCACCGTAAACGGCAACCATTGCCGCGAACCATCCGTATGGCGCCCTTCAAGGCGGACCACACAGCGCACCGGCCCCTGCTGCTCCAGCACCGCCTTTTCGACCGCGCCGTCATAGGCTGTCTGTTTCAGGTCGGGCTTGTCTTCAAAGCTGGCCGCGTCCTGAGCCAGCGCCTTCAGCGTCACCGCCCCGACGGCAGGCTTGCCCGCGCGCGTCGCGCCTGCGATCAGGGTCTTGCCGGCGCCGGGCACGCTCCAGACCAGATCGCCGGAGACGATGATAAAGCCGCCGTCCTTATGCGTCACACTCAGCGGCGCCGACGGCGCCACGGGCGTTCCCGGCTTGAGCGCGTAAGCGTCCGCCCCGCCCACAACCGGCCCAACCGCGTGCGCCGACCATTTCAGCGATCCATCCGGCCAGTAGGCCAGCGGCCAGGACTGCACCGGCAGATCGCCCAGCGTAAACTCTGACTTGGCGTCCACTGCGCCGCGCGGCCATGGAACGCCGAAGGTGTGGCCCTCAGCGAAGGCGGGCGCGCTGCGGTCCAGCCATAGGGCTTGCGTCTCAGGAACCGCTGCGCGCGTCTTCGCCTTGGCCTGCGCCGTTCTCGCGACTGCGACCACACTCAGAACCGTCGCGCCCATCATCAGCCCGCGCCGCGTCATATGCCCTGCCCCGTTATCCATGCCTGCCTCCTGATCTGAATCTTTGACTTTAACGCGCCACAGCGCCACATCCGGCGCATATTTAATCAAATTCTTTCAATATCGCGCATCACAAGTCAACCGGCGCGGCCAAAAGAAAAAGGCCGCCGCCCCGACGGGACGACGACCAGATCGTATGACTGAGAGGGCAGGCTTTAGTTGCGGTAGGTGAAGCCGACTTCCCACCGCGCGCCGCCATAGGAGATGTTTTCCA
>DATMTF010000272.1:0-22791 GCA_035565015.1 Asticcacaulis sp.
ACAACGAGGTCCGACCTCACAGCGCCATCGGCAACAAACCTCCGATATCGCTCATCTCCGGCTCGGCCGTCCCAGCGGCGCCATGAGCCTTAACCCGGCAAAATTCCGGTTCAGGGTGGCCATGAAACGGGGAGCACGTCATTCTGGGGCCAGAGCGAACTCTAAACTGGATCAAATCCAGGGGGCAACGTCGAAGTTACAATTGCCACAGGCCCTTCCTGACGCAAAAAAGGGCTGACGCGACGGGCGCCAGCCCAGGTTTTCAGATCCCGGAGGAAAAGGGCGGGGATCTAATTCTTGAAACGCACGCCGAAGAAGACGCGTGAGCCGTCGGTTTCGTTGGCCAGACGACGCAGCGGATCGTTTTCCTGGATATAGGCGGTATTGGTCAGGTTGGTCCCGTCGACAAACACGGTGACCTGTTTGGTCAGATTGTAGTCGAGCGACAGATCCAGGGTGCCGAAAGCGTCATTATATTCCGGCAGGCCGCCGCGACCGGACGGCGTGATCAGCCAGCGCGAACGCCAGTTATAGCTGAGGCGCGTGCTGATCTTTGCGTCCTCATAATAGATACCGGCATTGTAGCTGGTGCGCGACAGGCCCGGATAGGGCAGAAGCTCGCCGGTCAGAAGGTTCGTTCCCTTGAAGCCACGATCGCGCTGCAAGGTGACATTGCCCAGAACGCCGAAGCCGCTGAATGGCGCCGGCAGCATCGAAAAGGCGTACTGGCCGCCGATTTCCAGTCCGCGCACCTTGACCCGGTCGGCGCCGTTGACCGGCATGGTCAGGCTGTAGGTCTGGCCGTCATTGGCCAGATACGGAATGGTGGTGTTGACGATGAAGCGCGATATGTCCTTTTCAAACAGAGCCGCCGAGATGAAGCCGTCCTTGCTGAAATAGGATTCCAGCCCCAGATCGATATTGGTCGCCAGATAGGGCTTCAGATCGGGATTGCCCTGCGAGCCTTTCAGGCCGACCACGTCGAGCGTCTGGGCGAAGGAGAGCTGGCTTGGCGCCGGGCGGGCCATCACCTTGCCAATGCTGAACCGCCCGATCAGTTTGCGCGGCACAAGATCGAATTTCAGGTTCAGCGATGGCAGGTCGTTGGTGTAGGAGCCGGTCTGCGCCACCGCCGGAAAGCTTAAAGACTTGTCGGCATTGGTGGTCTGGCCGAAGCCCGTCGAGGTGGTGTCGGTCTTGATCACCCGGTCGCCGATCACGCCGCTCATCGGCACGCCGAACACCGGCCAGGCGAAGGCCGCCTGGAAGTAGAAGGCCGTTGTCTTTTCGCGCACGTTGAAATTGCCGGTCCACTGGCGGTAGCTGCCGCCGGTATTGGCGTTGGGATTGGCCGTATCGACAGAGTTTTCATCCGTTACGCCCGCTGCGTCGAGAATGGCCTGCCAGGTGGCCAGTCCGTTGTCGTTCCAGTGGGTAATGCCGCCCGAATAGCCGAGATCGCCGCCTGCAAAGAAGGCCTCCTTATTCGTTCCCGAATAGGTGTCGACGATATTGGCGATGCTGGCCTGATCGGTGTAATAGACCAGGGTCTTGCCGGAGCTTGTGATCTTGCTGGACGAGGTCAGGGTGGTGACGCGCGACCACAGATCCTGCTGGGTCTGGGTGTCGTGCGCTTCGAATCCAGCCTTGACCGAGGTGAGCCACGACGAATCCGGATGATATTCCAGATCGAGCTTGACGTCGGATTCGGTCGCGGTGTCGGTCAGCGGCGTGAAGGTCGCATCCAGACGATTGACCAGAGCGCCCGTGGTCACGTCGAGCGGATTGCCCGCCGCATCGGCAAAGGACATGTTGGGCGTCAACTGGCTGTTGTCATAGTCGATAATGGCGCGCGGCACGGCCAGAATGCTGGCTTGTGTGTCCTTTTCCATATTGCGCACCTTGCCCGCCGAATAGGCGTAGCGCGCATTGACCTCGAAACGATCGGTGACGTCCCATTTGCCGCCAACCGCCGCGTCCCACTGGGTGCGCGTCAAGGTGCCGTCGATATTGCGGTACTGCAATTGCATAGAATGGGTAGCGTCGCTGGTCAGCTCGACATGGTTGACCGTATAGGCGCCGATGGCGTCGGGCGTCGCGGCCAAAGTGGTTTTGGAAGCATCCACCACGCCCGAAGAGGCCGACAATTGCAGCAGCATATTATTGACCAGTTCATGGCCCTGCGCGTAATTGCCCTCGACGTAGAATTCCATGCGCTCATTGGGCCGCCACTGCACGATGGTGTTGTAGGCCATGCGCGTCGTCTCACGGCGCTCGATGTCGGGACGGGGAATGTCGGGCGTCCAGTCGAGGACGCCGTCGCCGTTCAGATCGACCTTGCGCACCCAGCCGGTCGTCAGACTCTTGAAGTTATAAAGGTGGCGATCCTCATAGTTGAGGCTGGCCAGAACGCCGAGCTTGCCGCCGAAAAACTGGCGCGAGCCGATCAGCGAATATTTTGGATCGTAGGTCTTGGCGAGGCTGGAATAGACGCCTTGCGCCGACGCGGCCAGAAACGGCTTTTTGGAATCGAACGGCTTGCGCATAATGACGCGCACCGTGCCGCCAAGACCGCCTTCGGTCATGTCCGGCGTCACCGACTTGACGACTTCGAGGCGGCTGACGAACTCCACCGGCAGGTCGCGGAAGTCCACGGCGCGGTCGCCGCCGCCGACAGTCAGCGACAGGGCCGTGGCTCCGTCGATCTCGGTGCGGACGAGCGACGGATCGGCGCCGCGGATGCTGACCCCACGCCCCTCGCCGTCCTGACGGGTGATCTGCACGCCGGTGACGCGCTGCAGGGACTCGCTAAGGTTTTTGTCCGGGAACTTGCCGATATCCTCGGCGGTGATCGCATCCATCACCTTGTCGGAGTCGCGCTTGACGTTCATGGCCGAGCGCAGGGCGGCGCGGATGCCGGTCACGACGACCACGGTGGAGTCCTTGGCCTCCTTCGACGGGTCGCCGTCCTGCGCCCGCGCCAGACCTGGCGCCAGGGCGACGGTGGCCAGGCCTGCGCTCAAAAGGAGGGTGGATTTCAAACCCTTGCTTGATCTCAAAATCTGGGCGGTCATGGACATGCTGTTTCCTCTTTCCCGATGTGCGGCGCGCTTATTCGGCGCGCTCATCAGGTTCGACGGACAACGAACGAAGTCCCTCAAAAATAAATCAGGGGAACCGCCAGTTCAGGCCCACGGTTACAGTGCGACCGGAATGCACATAAAGCAGGGTGTCGTTGCGCGTTGTGTCCTTGCCAAAGCGGACCGGCTGATCGGTCAGATTGGCGCCCTCAAGGCTCAGGCGTAGCCGCGGCCCCAGCCGCCAGGCGAAACTGGCGTCAACATAGGTCGCCGGGTCGGTAAAGGTGAAGTCGGCGCCCTGCACGTCGCCAAGCGCGGCGTTGATCGCGCGCGACTTCTGCGAGATCGACACGCGGCCGCTGAATCCGCGTCTTTCATAATAGACGGTCAGGTTCAGCGCGTCGCGCGACATGCCGGGAAAATCGCCGCGCACCGTCCGCCCCTCATCGACGGGGGTGCGCGGATCGTCGAGCGCAGTGATATATTCGACCGACGAGGCGATGTGGGTGTAGTTGAACAAAAGACCGAGATTACGCAGATGACCGGGCAGGAAACCCAGCCCCTGCTGATAGTTCAGCTCCAGCCCGTCGATCGGTCCGCCCCTGGTGTTGACCGAGCGCGTCACGCTGAACAGGGTGTCGGGCTGGGCCGGACAGGGGACGCCGGCGGCGGGGTTTAACGAACAGGCGCCGCCGCCGGTCAACAGATAGTCGGGCAGGCCCAGCGTGTTGAACGGCAAAAGCGCGGTGTAATTCTGCACGAAACTGTCGATGCGTTTGGAGAACAGTCCGAAAGAGAACAAAGAATCCCTGGCGAAGTACCATTCAGCCTGAAAATCCAGGGTGTCGGCGCGGATCGGATCGAGGCTGGGATTGCCGACAATCAGCGTCTGGGTCGTGGTGTTGATCGTCACCGACGGCGCCAGTTGCAGGAATTCCGGACGCGCCAGCACGCGGGCGGCGGCGGCGCGCAGGACAAGATCGTGCGGCAGCTCGACGCGCAGATTGAAGGACGGCAGAAGATCGGCGTAATGGTGCGCCTCCGATACTGACACCTGCGGCGATGATGCCGAGGACGAGGTCGCCGCGCCGGAAGCGTTCAGATGCGTGCTTGTGGCGCGCAGGCCCAGATTGCCGCGCAGGCCGTAGTCGCCGTTGCGCCAGTTGAAAGCCGCCATGGCGTAAACCGCGCCGATGCGCTCGTCGATCTCGCGCGGCGGCGGCGCGGCGGGCAGTTCGGCGCCGGGAACCGCCGCGCACGCGCATTCGATATTGTACACGGCCAGCAGCTTGTCGAGGTCGATCGCCGTCCAGCTTGATAACGACGCGTTCGGCAGGCCGCGCCCGAACCCTGTAATCTGGCGGGTCAGATCGGCCAGACTGACGCCGACGGGCAGCGTGACCGGCGCGCCGACTGGCGCATATTCGACATTGCGCCAGTCATTGTCGCGTTGCTCGACCCCCGCCTTGAGTGAAAGCCATGGATTGAACAGCCAGGTCGCATCAGCTTTCAGCGTCGCCAGCCGCGTGCGCGTCACCAGCCTGCGTCCCAGCCAGGCTCCATGAATCGTGCCGTCGCCATCGACGCTGGCGTCCAGTCGGAATATCGACGGATCGGCGACATCGACGCCGAAATCGAGCCGCGGGATGTCGGTGTTCCGACGAAAATCCCAGGAAAATCCACTGGCATTGGGCGCATCGATATCGACCGTCGTACGCTCCGGTTCGTTGAGGTTGGACTGATTGAGTCCCGCCGAAGCTTCGAGCTTGAGATGATCGTTGACGCGATGACTTCCGGAGACAACGGCCTGCGCGAACAGGGTCGCGTACTTGTCGCGAAGGGCCTCGGAGCGGATATCGGCGCCGTCAAGCTGGCCATAGACCCAGCTTCCATTGGCGTCGACCTCGGCGCCGGTGATGGATGAAAACGGCTTGCCGCCCAGAAGGGCGCCGCGGCCATTGGACAGAAGCTCGATATAGTTGTCGTAGCGCACATTGGCGAAGCGGCCATAGAGCAGGTCGAGATCCAACTCAGTCGCGACGCTGGGCCGCCATTGCAGGCTGCCGGTCAGGCCGAGCCGCTCATAGCGGGTCAGCGAGCGGCGATAACGCGGCAGACGCGGCGCATAGGCGCCCGAACCGGGCGTATTCGGCGCCCAGGCGTCGCTGTGCGAGAAGACGGCGGCGTAGGCCGACGGGTCGGAGGTTCTGGGCAGTCCATCCGCGCAATTCAGGGCGTCGGCGCCGCGATAGCCGTCGAGCGGCGTCTGCGGCGCATAGCCGACCGGCGTGCAGTAGCCGCCGTCCTGTCCGCCTGCGGGCAAAACATCCACCGCCTCATAACCCTCCTCCAGCAGGGCGCGCTTCGACCATGCCGCCGACACGCTCCATCCCCAGCGCCCGGTCGCCTGCGAAGCCAGAAGCGAGACGCGCGGCCAGACCCCGCCTTCGAGGCTGTTCTGCTGCGCCTGCGCGTTGAGCGCGAACCGCCGCCCCGGATGATCGAACGGTTTGGGCGTATAAAGATCGACCGTCGCGCCCAGACTGCCTTCCTCGACATCCGCGGCCAGGGTTTTGCGCACCGTGATGCCGCCGAACAATTCAGAGGCGAAGACCGAAAAATCAAAGGCGCGGGTGCGGTTGGTCGAACCGAGGATATCCGACGCTCCGGTCGCGGTCAGACCTTCGATCCCGTCGATGCGCACGCGCGTGAAGGCGCCTTGCAGGCCGCGCACGACGATCTGGCGGCCCTCGCCGCCGTCGCCGCGGGTCAGGGTGACGCCGGGGATACGCTGAATCGCCTCGGCAAGATTGGCGTCGGGAAAGCGCGCAGCGTCCTCGGCCATAATGGCGTCGATAATGCCGACGCCGGTGCGCTTGGCGTCGAGCGCATTTTGCAGCGAGGCGCGAAAGCCGGTGACCACCACCGTCGTCGTCGGCGGCGACGGCTCTGCGTCGGGCGCAGGCGATGGGCGCGCCTGCGCGACCGCAGCAGTCGGCACGATCAGCATAACCCCGCCGCCCGTGCGGCGCGCGCTCAGACCCGTGCCCTCCAGCACCTTCGCAAGCGCGCCTGCAGGCTCGTAATCGCCGGAAACGCCCCTGGTCAGCTTGTCGCGGATCAACGCCTTGTCATAAAGCACCGGCGCGCCGGACGCGATCTCGTAAAGGCGAAGGGCGCGCGCCAGGGAGCCGGACGGAATGGCGTAGCGGGCAGGGTTGGCGCTGGCGGGCTTCGAGGCCGCCAGCAAGGCCAGACCCGCCAAAAGGAGAAGGCTGCGCCGCGCCATGCGTCCCGCCTGATCTTCAGCCGCGCGGGCCGATGGTGAGGCTGTGATCGCCGCGTCGCAGGCTGACCGGGTAATAGGCCGCCACCGCCTCGGCGAAGGCTTCGGACTGACCCGCCGAGAACATGCCCGACACCCGGATGCTTGCCGCCTGGCCAATCACATTGATGCGCGTCGCCGAATAGTCGTTCATGCGCGCCGCCGCCGAGGCCAGCGGCTCGTCGTCGAAATAGATGCGGCCATCGCGCCAGGCGAAATCGTGCGCAGCGTCGATCTGCGAAACAGACGGCGCCGCGTCGCCATTCAGCACGATCTTCTGCAATGGGTTCAACTCCATCAGTGGGTCGATATGACCGTCGGCGCCGGCGCGGCCAACGCTCACCCGGCCCTCCATCAGGGTCACCGACACCTGTTGATTGCGCAGCTCGACGGAAAACGTCGTCCCCAAAGCCGTGACGACGTCCTGGCGCGCCGCGACACGGAACGGCAGGTCGGCATTGTGCGCCACCTCGAAATAGGCGCGGCCATGTGACATCGCGACATGGCGCGCCTTACGGTCGAAGCGTACCGACATGGCGGAATTGGCGTCCAGCGTCACGCGCGATCCATCGGGCAGACTCAAGGCGCGCTGCTCCCCGACGCCAGTGGCGAAGCTTTGTGCAAAGCTGGTTTTTGGCTTCAACAATAAGGGCGCGGCCACCGCAACGCCCAGCACGCCCAGACCCGCCGCGATCAGGCCGCGCCGCGTCGCCAGACCTGCGCGGTGTCTTTGTCCTTCGGCGCGCGCCCACTGACGCGCCTGCAGCCGCGCCTCGGCCAGTTCCGGCGCGGCGCGATGGTCGCCAAAACCCTGCCAGATCGCCTGCACGCGCCCCCAGGCCGCTGCGTTCTCAGCATCCTTCGTCAGCCAGGCCTGAAAACCATCGGGGTCGAAATTATGCCCCGTCTCGCGCGCCATCCACCACGAAGCGGCCGCTTCATCGGCGGATCCCGCCTGCGATTTCGAAGGATCTTTGTACGAGTCTTTCAAGTCCGGTTCCACTCTTTGGCCTGCGCTGCGACATGGCGCGATAAAGCCGCCAGCGCGCGCATCATGTCCTTTTCGATCGACGAAACCGACAGGCTCATCAGACGCGCAATTTCAGCATAACTCATACCGTCAATCCGGCTCAGGACGAAGACGTTTCGCGCGCGCGCGTCAAGCCTGTCCAGGGCGCGCATCAGATCGCTGAGCGACTGCTTGCCTGTTAAGACGCGCTCAGGCGACAACACCTCAATGCCGCCCGTCGGCGCCGCCTGATCGCGCTGGTAGCGGTCGACCACCTTCTGGTGACGATACCGGTCCTTGAGCAGATTGGCGGCGATGCTGAATATAAAGCCTTCGGGATTATGCACGGCGCGCGCGTCGCCCTGCTGAGATACGCGCATCAGAAGCTCAGAGGTCAGGTCTTCCGCTTCGGCGGGATTGCGCACCCGCTTCAGGAAATATTGTCGTATCGCTTTGGCGTAACGACGATACACCCATTCCGCCGTCAGCGGCTGCCCATTGGGCAGAGTCTGAGTTGACAGGTCCATAGCCGCGTTTCCTTGCATGGTCCGCATCGTCAAAGCTGACATCAGGCGGTTTGCGTTGCTTGCTCTTTTTTGATTGTTTTCTACCAAAACGATCATCTTCAAGCAAATGGTTTCATGCTGGTCGAGAGCTAGGCTCTATCGTTCCTCAGATTGCCGTCTCCTTGCATGATCAGACATGCATGGCCGTTTGACGAACAGAGGGAGTCGCCTGGATGCATATATTAATGATGTTTTGCGTTTCATCATTCCCTCTTCAACCATCGATCCTCACACTTGAAAATCCCGGTCGCGTCTGTAGGTTGGCGGCATGTTGGGGATCGGGCGTCTGCCGTTGAAAATTCGACTGCCGTTGATACACGGCGCGCTGGGCTGGCTGGGCCGTCGGCGTCGAAAGCGCTGGGTCAGGGCAGGCGCGATGGCGCCGTTGGTGGGTTCGTTTGTCGTGTCCGGCTTTTTCAGCGAGACGCTCGGCATCGGGCGCGGCGGGCAGTTGAGCGCCGACGCGTTTGACGCCGCCGGTTTTGAGCTTGTCCGCCACGACCTGCGTCCGGCCTTTCGCAAACTGCTGTCGGGTCGCGCGCGCTTGCCGGGCAAGGGCGGCGTGTGGTTTCTGCATGCCAATGCGCCGGAGTGTCTGGTCGCGTTTCTGGCGCACGACCCGAAAACCTGGGCGGATCGCTACCGCATCGGCTACTGGGCATGGGAGACGCCGCGCGCGCCGGACGACTGGGTGTGGCTGGCCGATTATCTGCACGAAATCTGGGTTCCGAGCCAGTTCGTCCGCGACGCGCTGATCGCCGCCTTCGCCGCCGCCGGGCGCGAGGATATGAACGACCGGCTGCGCGTCATGCCGCATCCCGTGCCGTTCAGCCCGCCCGTGCGCTACGACTATGCGCATCAGCGTTTCGGCATGTCGCCGGAGCTGTGCGAAGTCTTAAGCCTGTTCGACGTCAAATCCTCGCCCGCGCGTAAGAATCCGTGGGCGGTCCTTGACGTCTGGAAGCGCGCCTTTCCGCTGCCGTCCGATACGGCGCGGCTGACGCTGAAGATTTCCGACCTGTCCGGCGACGTCAAAACGGCGCGCCGTCTGTTGCGCGCCGTCAAGAAACGGCCCGATATCCGGCTGTTTGAAGAGCGTCTGAGCGCAGCGGACATGGACGCCTTCGTCGCCGGGTTCGACGTGTTGATCTCGCTGCATCGCGCCGAGGGGTTCGGCCTGCCTCTGGCCGAGGCGATGGCGGCGGAGGTTGCGGTGATCGCCACCGGCTGGTCGGGCAATCTCGACTTCATGACGGAAGAGAACAGCCGCCTGATTCCGGCGCGCCTGATTCCGTTGTCTGATCCGGACGGTCCCTATTGCCGACAATCTGGCAAGCCGGGTCAGGTCTGGGCCGAGCCTGATCGCATCGCCGCCATCGACGCCCTGCTGGAGCTGACGCAGTTTGAAGACAAGCGCCGCGACCTGGTCTTCGCCGGACGTCAGGCCGTGCGCGCCCTCAGTGAACCGTGGCGGCGGGCGGCGCTGGACGCCCTGCCGTTCAGAGCGTTTTTGCCGGGCGCGTCGCCACTACCCACGCCCAGCCCGGCAAAAGCGCGAACGCGGCGGCGATGACGGCGTGCGCGGGGGATGTCCGCCGCGCCGTGCAGGTCGCGATCGGTGACGAAACCGTTCCAGCCATAGACCAGGCCGTCGCCCATCAGCGTGCAGCGCTGCGACGCTCACCGGCCACGGCCAGCGCGACGCCTGCGCCCTGATCGGCCATTTGAATGCGCCGGATTGACGCCGTGGCGGCGCCGATGCTGCATCCGGCGCCGGGAGCGCGACCAGTGGGTTTGACAGCCGCGCCCTGCGATGGCGATAAGGGCGAAAAGCGTAATTAAATACAGGGTAAAATGTCACACCCCATCGAAGACACGCCGCCGGATGCGACGACGACCGGCAAGCCGCATTATGAGGTTCTGGACGGGCTGCGCGGCACGGCCGCCGTGCTGGTGGTGCTGTTCCACATTATGGGCATGACCGCCAACTGGTCGGACAAGGGCCAACTGGTGCATCACGGCCATCTGGCGGTCGATTTCTTCTTCACCCTGTCGGGCTTTGTGATCGGCTACGCCTATAATGACCGCTGGGGGCGGATGAGCCTCAAACAGTTCTTTCTAACCCGGCTGGTGCGGCTGCATCCGCTGGTGCTGCTGGGGGCGGTGCTGGGTGTGTTGAGCTTTGTCTTCGATCCGTTCGCCGGGACCACTCAGTCGGTGATCCCTTTGCGGACCGTGGCGATCGACTTTGTGCTGATCGCGTTTCTGCTGCCGCATCCGCCGCTGCCAAACCGCTGGACCGATACGCACAGCCTGAACAGCCCGGCCTGGTCTTTGTTGCAGGAATATATCGGCAATATCGCCTATGCGCTGATCTTACGCCGTCTGAAGGCGCGCTGGCTGTTCGCCCTGCTGATCGTGACCGGCGTAGGCCTGATCGGTTTCGCGGCGCAAAACAACAGCATGGATATGGGCTCGGATTTCGGCAGCTATGGACGCGGCATGTTGCGTATGGCGTTTTCGTTCACGCTGGGCCTGTGGCTCTATCGCGTGCATGACCGCTTCCCGAAGCTTCGGCCAGGCTGGATCGTCCTCAGCCTGGTCCTGATCGCCGCCATGTGCATTCCGCGCATCCCGCAGAGCGTGGCCCACGCCAACGGTTTGGTGGAGGTGGCGATGGTGATCCTGCTGTTTCCACTGGTTGTGCTTTTAGGCGCGCATTCGCAGATCGGGCGTGTTGAGATGGCGGCATGCAAGGTCGCGGGCCATATCTCCTACCCGCTCTATATCCTGCACTATCCGTTCCTGTTCATCTATATGAATTATGTCAACTTCCGTCATCCGCCAATGCAGGACCGGCTGTTGTGGGCCAGCCTCGCCTTTATCGTGGTGGCGGGCTTCGCCTGGGCGGCGCTGAAACTCTATGACGAACCGATCCGGCGCATGTTGAAACCGCTTACGCGCGTCTGAAATTCAGCTCCAGCAGCACATTATTGGGATCGGTGACGAACAACTGTTTCAAGCCGATCTCCGACAGGTCGGCGAAACCGTAGTCGAGGCCCATCGCCTTGATCTTCGTTTCGCAGGCGTCGAAATCGGCGCATTCAAATGCGACATGGTGGATGGCGCCGGTCGCCGCCCCCGGCTGCACGTCGCGCGGGATGGTGTTGTCCGTGCCGAACAGGTTGAGATGGATGACCGCCTTGTCGCCGGCATAGAGCCATTGCCGCTCGGACGGATCGCGCCGGGGCGCAGCCTTCGCTTCAAGCCCCAGCAGCTCGCGATAAAAGGCGATGGTCTGCGCCATGTCGCGCGTCTGGATATTGATGTGGTCGAGTGTAAAAACGGTCATGTCAATGCGCCTCGTCCCAGTTATCGGCGGCGTGGGCTTCGACGACCAGCGGCACGCTGATTTGATAGGCCGGTTCGGCAGCCTTCGCCATGACATCGCGTATCAGCGGCATGACGGTTTCAACCTCGGCGTCGGGGGCCTCGAAGATCAGTTCGTCGTGGACCTGCAACAGCATGGCGGTGGTGAATCCCGCGTCGCGCAACGCCCTTGGCATGCGCATCATGGCGCGGCGGATGATGTCCGCAGCCGTGCCTTGGATCGGCGCATTGATGGCGGCGCGTTCGGCGAAGGCTTTTTGCGCGCCCTTGCCATTGATTTCTGGAATGTGGATTTTCCGGCCCATCAAGGTCGTGACATAGCCATTGGCCGCCACGAAGGCCTTGGTTGAGTCCATATAGGCCTTGATGCCGGGGAAGCGCTCGAAATAGGTCTCGATATAGCGCCCGGCCTCGCCGCGCTCGATGCCGAGCTGGTTCGACAGGCCGAAGGCGGAAATGCCGTAGATGATGCCGAAATTGATCGCCTTGGCGCGGCGGCGGATCTCCGAGGTCATCTCGGCCATCGGCACCTCGAACATTTCCGACGCCGTCATGGCGTGGATATCGTCGCCGCGCGCGAAGGCTTCTTTCAGTTGCGGAATATCGCCGATATGGGCCAGGAGGCGCAGCTCGATCTGCGAATAGTCGGCGCTGATCAACCTGTGGCCCGGCTTGGCGATAAAGGCGCGGCGGATCTTGCGCCCTTCGGCGGTGCGGATCGGGATGTTTTGCAGGTTCGGCTCATTGGACGACAGACGCCCGGTCGGCGTTGCGGCCAGATGGAAGCTGGTGTGGATGCGCTGGGTGTTCGGATCGGCGTGGCCGGTCAGATTGTCGGTATAGGTGCCTTTCAGCTTGGCCATCTGGCGATAGTCGAGCAGCAGTTTCGCGAGCGGCTGGCCCTTTTCAGCCAAGTCTTCAAGAACCTTAACATCGGTCGCCCACTGGCCGGACGCCGTGCGCTTGCCGCCGGGCAGGGCCATTTCGTCGAAGAAGATCTGGCCCAGTTGCTGCGGGCTGTTGAGGTTGAACGGGCGACCGACCAGCGCGTGCGCCTCGGCCTCGATCTCGCTCATGCGTATGCCAAAATCGTGCGACAGGGCTTGCAGCACCTGCGGGTCGATGCGGATGCCGGCCAGCTCCATCTCCGACAGGACGCTGGGCATGCCGCGCTCCAGCGTCTCATAGACGGTGGCAAGGCCCTCACGCGCCAGACGCGGCTTCAGCACCTGCCACAGGCGCAAGGTCACATCGGCGTCTTCGGCGGCGTAGCGCGTGGCGGGCGCCAGTTCGACATGCTTGAACGATTTCAGGCTTTTGCCGGACCCGCAGACCTCCTTGAACGGGATCGGCGTATGGCCGAGATGAAGCTGGCTCAGCTCGTCCATGCCATGCCCGTGCAGCCCGCCCTCCAGCACATAGGAGATCAGCATGGTGTCGTCGAACGGCGCGACGTTGACACCGTAACGATGCAGGACGGACAGGTCGTATTTGATGTTCTGGCCGACCTTGAGAATATTCGGGTCTTCCAGCAGCGGCTTCAGCGCATGGATGGCCTGATCGAGCGCAATCTGCGTCAGGCTCGCCCCGTCGCCGAAGTCGAGGCCTTCGGACGCGGCGTGGCCAAGCGGGATATAGCAGGCGCGGTTCGGCCCCGTCGCCAGCGACACGCCGCAGAGCTTGGCGTGCGAGGCGGACAGATCGTCGGTCTCGGTGTCGATGGCGATGACCTGGGCGCGATAGGCCTCCGCGATCCAGGCGTTGAGATCGTCGAGCGTCTGCACGCAGGCATAGGCGTCGAGATCGAACGGCGCGGTCGCCGCCTCGGCGGGCGCCACAGGTTTGGCGCCATAAAGCGGACGCAGGATCGGCGCGGTCGGCACCTTGTCGATGGCGGTCGAAGCCTGCATGGCGCTCAACGTCCCGCCAACGCGGCGCGCCAGCGAGGCGAACTCCATCGTGGTCAAGAAGGCGGTCAGAACCTCGCCATCGGCGTCCTTCAGTACGAAGTCGTCGATCGGCGCGGGCGGCTCGACATCGCAACGCAGGCGCACCAGTTCGCGCGACATCAGGATTTGTTCGCGGAAGTCAATCAGAGTCTGGCGGCGCTTCTCCTGCTTGATTTCCGAAGCGCGCGACAGGACGCCGTCGAGGTCGCCGAAATCGGTCAGCAATTGCGCGGCGGTCTTGACCCCGATGCCGGGCGCGCCCGGCACATTGTCGGACGAATCGCCGATCAGGGCCTGAGCGTCGACCACCAGTTCCGGCGGCACGCCGAACTTCTCCACCACCTGAGCGGCATGAACCGGCGTCGATTTGACCGGGTCCATCAAACGGACGTGTCTGGCGTCATCGACCAACTGCATCAGGTCTTTATCCGACGAGACGATGGTGACCGCCATGCCCGCTTCGACCGCCAGTTTGGTGTAGGTGCAGATCAGGTCGTCGGCTTCGAAGCCCTGCAATTCGATGGCGGGCAGGCCGAAGGCGCGCGTCGCTTCGCGGATCAGCGGAAACTGCGGGATCAGGTCTTCAGGCGCGGGCGGACGGTGCGCCTTGTACTGATCGTAAATTTCGTTGCGGAAGGTCTTGGCCCCGGCGTCGAAGATGACCGCCAGATGCGACGGCGCGTCGTCGCCGCGATGCTCCTTGATCAGCTTGTAGAGCATGTTGCAAAAGCCCGCCACCGCGCCGACCGGCAGCCCGTCCGACTTGCGCGTCAGGGGCGGCAGGCCGTGATAGGCGCGGAAAATATAGCCCGACCCGTCGATCAGGACGAGATGTTGCGGGGATGCGGCGTCGGGCATGGGCGTCTCTCGGTTCGGCACAGGCGCTGTTCATAGCGGCATATGGGAAGCCTGCCAAATCAAAGCGACAGGGAATGGCAGGGGAACTTATCCACATCTTCGGCGAAACCCGCCTTCAAGCCGTTCGCTGCGCCTTGCCTTTGCGTGAAATTTGCGCCCTAATCGGCCTCAAACAGGCATTTCCGCAAGGATATATAGTATGACAATCCAATCCGTAGGCGTGATCGGCGCTGGCCAGATGGGCGCCGGCATCGCGCAGGTGTGCGCGCAGAGCGGCTATGAGGTCAAGCTGTTCGACCAGTCGCCCGATGCGGTCAGGGCCGCTTTGGGCCGCATCGAAAAGGGGCTTAACCGTCTGGTCGAAAAAGAGGCGATCAGCGACGCCGACGCCAAGGCCGCGCTTGGCCGCCTGAGCGCCGCCGATGCGGTGGCGGGCCTTGCCGATTGCGACCTCGTCATCGAGGCGGCGACCGAGAACGAAGCCGTCAAGAACGCCATCTTCAAATCGGTGTGCGAGCATCTCAAGCCCGACGCGCTGCTGGCCTCCAACACCTCGTCGATCTCGATCACCCGTCTGGCCGCCGCCACCGACCGGCCCGGCAAATTTATCGGCCTGCACTTCATGAACCCGGTGCCGGTGATGAAGCTGGTCGAGATCATTCGCGGCATCGCCACCGAGCCGGAGACCTACGCCACGGCGGTCGCCTTCGCCCAGTCGCTCGGCAAGGTGACGGCCAATGCCGAGGATTTCCCGGCCTTTATCGTCAACCGCGTCCTGATCCCGATGATCAATGAGGCGGTCTATACCCTGTATGAAGGCGTCGGCACGGTCGAGGCCATCGACACCGGCATGAAGCTGGGGACCAATCACCCGATGGGGCCGCTGGAGCTGGCCGATTTTATCGGGCTGGACACCGTGCTGGCGATCATGAACGTGCTGTATGACGGGCTGGCCGATTCCAAGTACCGCCCGTGTCCGCTGCTGGTCAAATATGTCGAGGCGGGCTGGTACGGGCGCAAGACCGGACGCGGCTTCTACGATTATCGCGGCGAAAAGCCGGTTCCGACCCGGTGAGTTTGCGGTTGCGGCAACCTGACGGCCTGTGGCTGGTCGTCGCCGGCGCTATCGCCCTGTGCGTACACGGGGCGGTGTGGCTGGCGGCGCGCGTCCTGACCGGCGATGCGGGCGCCGTCGCCGAGGCCTTGCGTCAGATGGCGCTGGCCCTCGGCTGGATGGCGTGCGCGCTAGCCTTATGGAAGATCAGGCCGCCATCGTCGCGCCTGCACGCGGTCGCCAGCGTCTTCGTCTGCGCGCTGGCCGTGACTGTGCTGGGCTCGCTGGCGGCGCTGGCGCGGTTGCTGGTCATCGACCATTATGCGGCGTCGCAGGAATTGCTGTCCTCGTTTACCCTGCTGAGTCTGGTGCTGATGATCGGTCATCTGGTTCTGGCACTGCCCGCCATGCTGGCCATGCAGGCGGCGGCGCTGACCCGCAGATGAGCGCCCCCCGCGTCGCGACGCTCGATCATCTGCGCGGCCTGAGCATACTCGGCATCCTGCTGGTCAATGCGATCGCCTTCGCCCAGCCGTTCGACGTCTATTCGCTGCCCAACCTGTCGCCCCTGCCCTTGACGGCGGCGGACAAGGCGACGTGGTGGGTCAGCACGACATTTTTCGAAAACAAATTTATCACCGCCTTCACCCTGTTGTTCGGCGTCAGCATGTTTCTGGTCGGGCGCGACGCGCAACCGAACCTGCCGCTGTGGGAGCAACCCCTGTTCCGGCGGTTAAGCTGGCTGGCCATATTCGGCCTGATCCACGGCGCGCTGATCTGGCATGGCGACATCCTGCTGGCCTATGCGGTCACCGGCGCCTTCTTCTGGCGCTGGCGCGGCGCAGATGTGAAACTGCTGCTCGGTTTCGGCCTGTTCCTGTTCATCGCAGGCAATCTGGTCGTGGTCTGGCCGATGCTGACCGCCGCGCCGGTGATCGCCGATCCTGAGCCCATTCTGGCGACCGTCGCGAAGATGCAGGCGGGGTTTGCATCGTCACTGACCGAAAACGCCCGCGTCTGGGCGCAGGGCGAGTGGGGCGAACTGGTCCAGTTCCTGCCGCTCACCCTCGGCCTGATGATGATCGGGCTGGGGCTTTACAAAACCGGTTGGCTGCGTGGCGAGGCGCGTCCGCGCGCCTATGTCTTGGCCATTCTGGCGGCGATCCCGTGTCTTGTCCTGACCGGGTGGTCAGCTTTTCTGGCGCAGGCGCAGGGCTTTCCTTTTCCGCAGACCCTCGGCCTCTACGATCTGGCCGGGCGCTTTCTATGCCTGCCCATTACGCTTGGCTATGCGGCGGGCCTGATCCTGCTGGCGCGCGCCTCTTTCGGCGCCCGGCTGCTGCATCCGCTGGCCTGCGCCGGACGCATGGCGTTCAGCAATTATCTCATGCAGTCGCTGATCATGACCATTATCTTCTACGGCGGGCGCGGTCCCGGTCTTTTCGGAACCATGAATCACGCCGCGCTGCTTCCCATTGTCATCGCGATCTGGGTCGGGCAACTGGTTTTCAGCACGCTCTGGCTGCGCTATTTCCGCTACGGCCCGTTTGAATGGGGCTGGCGCTGCCTGACCTACAACAAGCGACTTTCCATTATTCACTGAGCAGCTTATCGACCAGCGCCTGAACCTCCGGCGTGTCCCAGGTCGCCTCGCCGTCCAGCCGCGCGACCTCGCGGCCCTGCTTGTCGAGGATCAGCGTCACCGGCATGCCGGAAATATTGTACATCTGCGGCGCCTGGAACTCCTGATCGGCATAAACCTCCAGCGGCTGCTGCACGTCGATGAAGGATTTGACGTCGGCGAACTTGTCCTCGGTATCGACGCTGAGCGGCAGCACCTTGAACGCCTTGTCCGCATTATTGGCCTGCAATTTCGCCAGTGTCGGCATCTCGAAGCGGCAGGGCGCGCACCAGGTCGCCCAGACATTGAGCACCACCACCTTGCCCTTGAAATCGCTTAAGTGCACCGGCTTCTTGTCGCCGTCGATAAAGCCGATATCGCCAATCTTTTGCGGCGTCGCGAAGGTTTGCAGATGCGCGAGAGAGCCCTTGGCGTAAGCGGCCAGCGCCCCGACCGTCTTACCTGCGCTGGCCGTCGCGATCGTGGAATCCGCCGCGGGCGCCGCGGTTTTCGCCAGCATCCATTTGCTCACCCCGGTCGCCAGCGCGCCGAGCAGCACCAGAACAACCGCGCCGACGATCAGCACGGCGGGCAGGGGCGGGCCGCGCCGCTTCGCCGTCTTGACGGCAGGTGAATTTTCCGCCGTTTGCGGCTTGGGTTCCGGCGCGGCCTCGGCTATAGGCTGGTCCGGCTTTCGCCCCGCCAGATTGTCTTCGTTCTTCGCAGGTTCCGTCATGTCCGACTCTTCCGACGCCCAATCCCCCGCTCAAGGCGCGGGCCAGAAAATGTGGGGCGGTCGATTCAATGCCCGTCCCGATGAGATCATGCAAGCCATCAATGTCTCCATTGATGTCGATCAGCGCATGTGGCGGCAGGATCTGGCCGGATCGAAGGCCCACGCCGCCATGCTGGCGCAGCAAGCTATCATAACATCGAAGGACGCCCAAACGATCCTTGAGGGCTTACAAACCATCGAAGCCGAGCTGGAGGCCGGAACCTTCCCGTTCCGCGCCGAGTTCGAGGACATTCACATGAATGTCGAGGCCCGCCTGCGCGAACTGGTCGGGCCGGTGTCGGGCCGCCTGCACACGGCGCGTTCGCGTAACGATCAGGTGGCGACCGATTTTCGCCTGTGGGTGCGCGACGCGGTGGATCGCACCCTCGCGCAGCTCGACGATTTGCAAGCGGCGCTGGTGGAACGCGCCGAACAGTATGCCGACGCCCTGATGCCGGGCTTCACCCATTTGCAGCCCGCCCAGCCGGTGACCTTCGGCCACCACCTGATGGCCTATGTCGAGATGTTCGGGCGCGACCGTTCGCGCTTTGCCGACGCGCGCGTCCGCATGAACGAAAACCCGCTCGGCTCGGCGGCTCTGGCCGGATCGCCGTTCCCCATCGACCGTTTCGCGACGGCCAAGGCGCTCGGCTTCGACCGGCCGATGCACAATTCGCTCGACGGCGTCTCGGCGCGCGACTTCGCACTGGAGGCCTTGAGCGACGCCTCGATCTGCGCCGGACACTTAAGCCGCCTGGCCGAGGAGATCGTCATCTGGACGACGCCCTATTTCGGCTTTATCCGGCTGTCCGATTCCTTCTCGACCGGCTCGTCCATCATGCCGCAGAAGCGCAATCCCGACGCCGCCGAGCTGGTGCGCGCCAAGACAGGCCGCATCAATGGCGCGCTGATTGCCCTGACCACGGTGATGAAGGGCCTGCCTCTGGCCTATTCCAAGGACATGCAGGAGGACAAGCCGCCGGTGTTCGAAGCCTTCGACGCGCTCGATCTGGCTTTGCGCGCCATGACTGGCATGGTGCGCGATCTGGTCGCCAATACCGAAAAGATGCGCGCGGCGGCGGGGGCGGGATTCTCCACCGCAACGGACCTGGCCGACTGGCTCGTCCGTACCCTGAACATCCCGTTCCGCGACGCGCACCACATTACCGGCGCCGCCGTCAAGCTGGCCGAAGGCAAGGGTGTGGACCTGGCGCAACTGTCGCTGACCGAGCTGCAAAATCTGGAAGCCAGGATTACGGATGATGTGTATAAGGTTCTGACTCCTGAGGCCTCGGCGGCTTCGCGCCAATCCTATGGCGGCACGGCGCCTGATCAGGTTCGCTTGCAAATCCAGCGCTGGAAGGACCAACGCATATGATGAACCGCAACAAATTGCTGGCCGCCGCCGCCCTGACCGGCGCCCTGATCGCCGCGTCGCTGGCTTTGAGCGCCTGCGGCAAGGTCGGCGATCTGAAACAGGCGCCGCCGATGTTCAATCATAAGGCCGAGCTGTCCTGGTCGACTTCGCAGAACAGCGACGGCGGCACGACCACCACCACCGACGATTCGCGCTCGGCGGATTCCGAAAAGGCCAAGCCCGACGCCAACGACATGAACCGCGTGCCCGATCCCTATACGGGCAACAAGTCCATTTCCGACGCCCCGCTTGAAGGCTTCGGCAACGCCGAACACCACTAAAGACTAAAAGATGAACCATTTTGACTACCGCGACGGCGAGATGTGCGCCGAAGGCGTTTCCTTGCGCGAGCTAGCCGACAAGGTCGGCACGCCCTTCTACGTCTATTCCTCGGCGACTTTGGAGCGGCACTTCAACGTCTTTTCGCAGGCCGTGTCCGCGCCGCCGGAACTGAAAAGTCCCAAGGGCGAGGCGCCGCTGGTCGCCTTTGCGTGCAAGGCCAATTCCAATATGGCGGTGCTGGCGACATTGGCGCAAGTCGGCGCGGGCGCCGACACGGTGTCCGAAGGCGAAATCCGCAAGGCGCTGGCGGCGGGCGTTCCGGCGTCGAAAATCGTCTTTTCCGGCGTCGGCAAGACCGATGACGAAATGGCGTTCGCGCTCAAGGCGGGCATCTATCAGCTCAATGTCGAGTCGCGCCCCGAACTGGAGCGGCTGGCGCGCGTCGCGGCGTCGCTGAATCTGGTCGCGCCGTTCGTGATCCGCATCAATCCCGGCGTCGGCGCCGGCGGCCACGCCAAGATCACCACAGGCGGCGCCAAGGACAAGTTCGGCATATCCGCCGCCGAGGCGCTGGCCCTCTATGCCGACGCCGCCTCGCACCCGAATCTGGCCCCGATGGGCCTGGCCTGCCATATCGGCAGCCAGATCACCGATCTGACGCCGATGCAGGCCGCGTTCGCCAAGATGCGCGGCTGGGTGATGGACCTGCGCGCCCAGGGCCTGTCGGTCGAGCGCGTGGACTTAGGCGGAGGCCTGGGCGTGCCCTATTTCAACCAGCCCGAACCGCCCTCGCCGCAGGCTTTCGCCGAAATGGTCGCCCTGACCATGGGCGACCTCAAGGTGCGCTATACATTCGAGCCGGGCCGTCTGATCGCCGCCAATGCGGGCGCGCTGATCTCGCGCGTCATCCATGTGCACGAGCGGCAGGATTCGGGCCAGCAGTTCCTCGTCATCGACGCGGCGATGAACGACCTGATCCGCCCGGCGCTGTACGACGCCTATCACGACATCCGCCCGGTGACCAAGCCGTCAGGCAATGCGTCCGCGACCTATGATGTCGTGGGCCCGATCTGCGAGACCGGCGACACCTTTTCGCGCGGGCGCGACCTGCCGGAGCAGAAAGCGGGCGACCTGATCGCCTTCATGTCGGCGGGCGCCTATGGCGCGGTCATGGGCAGCGAGTACAACAGCCGTCCGCTCGCGCCTGAGGTGTTGGTGCGTGACGCAGACTGGTTTATCGTGCGACCCAGACCGAGCTATGAAGATATGATCGCCCGCGAACCCGTGCCGGGCTGGCTCAAATAGGCTGTGCGAAGGGGGGAGATGACATGACGCCGAGCAATCGATCGCCGTTCGCGCCGTTGAACCGGGGCCTTTTCCTTACCCGGCTGGTCATGATCTGGGAGCGCCTGCTGCCCGCCCTGTCGCCCTTTGTCGTGCTGGTTCTGCTGATCGCGGTCGCGGGGCAATGGGGCCTGTTCGAGCGCCTGCCGACGCCCTCCGCCCACGCCGCTGCTTTGATCGTCGGTTTTGTTCTGGCCCTGATCGCCGCCATCCGGTCGCTGCGGCGTTTTCGCATGCCAGGCTTCACCGAGATCAATGCGCGGCTGGCGCTGGATAACGGCCTGAAGCCGGAAACCCTGATCGCCATGCGCCATATGAAGGACCAGCCCCGTCTTAAGATCGGCAAGCCCAAGGCTGGACTGGCGCAGGGTGATCCGTTCGCCCTACGCTATGTCGCCCTGACGGCGGCCATTTTTGGATTGCTTCTGCTGGGGCCGGTTCCGCTGTCGAAAATCGAAGCGGCCTTTTGTCCGGCGGCGCACAGCCTGACTCTGGCCAGTCGCTAATCCATAACCCCGATATAGGGCAGACCACGATACTTGCCCGCATCGTCAAGGCCATAGCCGACCAGATAACGGTTCGGCGCCTCCCAGGCGCAGAAATCGGCCTCGATCTCGCGGCGCGCGCCCGCTTTCAGCGGATCGGGTTTGCGCGCAAACACGCAGGTCAGCACCTCCGATGCGCCCGCCTCGTAAGCGATGTCGCGCGCGATCTTCAGCGAGGCGCCTGTGTCCAGCACGTCGTCGATAATCAGAACCTGCCGCCCTTCGACCGGACGCTGCAACGGCGCGCGGATCAGCATGGTTCCGGCTTCGCGCACATCGCCGTAAGAGGACAGCCACAGGGCGTCGAAGGCGATGTCGCGTCCGCGCTTGTTCAGGGCGCGCGTCAAGTCGGCGGCGAACCAGATGCCGCCGGTTAGCAGGCACACCCCGACGCAGGCGTCGCGGATATAGTGGGCCAGCAGGTCGGCCAGGGCGTCCACGCGCGTCTGCACATCGGCTTCGGACAACAGAACCGGCGGCAGATCGGTCATCTCAATGCGCTCCGCCCGCATCCGCCAGCGTGGTGCGCAGGGCGGGGGTGGCGTGATCCGTCACGTGTGCGGTCACTGGCGCGTTCATTGGCGCGTCCATTGCCGCATCCGGGGCTTCAGTGTGGGCGTCATAAGGCGAGGGCGTGCCAGACACGGTCTCGACCGGCGCTTCGATCGCCGCCGCCAGCGCGGCTTCGTCAGCCGTTTGCGGCGCGTCGTCGTCATGGCTGTCCGCATGGCGCAGCGGCGCGCGCTGTCCGCCCGTCTTCAGCGCTTCGAGATCGAAATCCATGTCGATAGACGAGGTCAGGTTCTTCGGATCGGCGACGTCGAAGGTCAGTGTGCGCGTCTGATGCGGCGGCACCGACAGCCCGCCCGACGGGATCAGCGCCGTCGAGAAGGTTTGCAGGCTGGCGTCCATCAGCTTGACGCGCACCGGCGGCACCGGCACGGCTTTGTCGCTGATGTTCCTGATCTGCGCCTTGACGGTGACGTAGAAGCGCCCGCCCTTGAAACTGGCGTCGGCGCTCTTGGTCCCGAATTCGAGATGGGTGGCGTTGACCTTGACCCCGACCATCGCATAGGCGCCGGCGATGCGCGGAAAGGCGCGCACAATATCGACGCGCAGGATGAAGGCGAAGGCCAGAACCGCGACAAAACCGCCCGCCAGCCCACCCCAGACAAGGCCCTGCGCCGTCAGGGCCTTGAGTCGCTTCTTATCCTGCAACAAGGCGCGATAACGCGACGGCAGGCGTTCAGCCTTCACCTTTTGCAGATCTTCGACGCGTGGTTTAGCAGGCGCTTCCGGCGCCAGTTCAATCGGCTCAGCGGGCGGCGCCTCGGCGTGCCAGGTCGTCTTGCAGGCGGAGCAGCGCACCTTGCGGCCATTCGGCCCCAATTGGGACTCAGAAAGGCTGTAACGCGTACCGCAATTAGGACAACTCAGGATCATGATCGCTCAGACAACCGCCGAATCACTGCATAAGCCGGTATTAACCAAATACGGCTTTTTAACCTTATGTCCCGAAAAGTCTTAACAACTGATCAAATCTGAGGCCCCATCCCACGCATGTCCCGCCGCCCGG
>DATMTF010000273.1:0-6105 GCA_035565015.1 Asticcacaulis sp.
TTTTCAGTCATTTTTTGGATTATCGACAGAATCTATTTTTTACTCTTGCTGCACCTTTTAGCTCATGCTGTCCCGCTAGGAGACGACATGGGAACGATCGTTCCTAAAAAAGGAAAACGGCGCAACCGCCTATCACGCTTAAGTCATTATAAAGCGTGACGGCAGGATCGCCTACTGCGAAACCCACGACCCCTTGACGACGCGCGCCAAACGCTGCCCAATCAGGTCAGGACCGTAGCTGTTGCGTTAGGCCGAAAAGATCGGCGGCGCGCAGCAGCTTGCGACTCGTCCGGGCTCTGTCGCCGGCAATGGCTGGGGACACGGCCCAAGGGCTAGGGGGCGAGCGACAGGGCGGTAAACAGGGTGAACGACGGTTCACGGCGACCTCGCTTGGCATGTTGGATCGGGATACGAAGCGGTCCGCCAGTATGCTCCAGGCCGCCACGCACGCTGTCAGTACATCGGGCGCGGATTGACGGGGTTCGCCGGCACTGGCTGCATCACGTCCCAATGTTCGGCGATCTTGCCGTTCTCGACGCGGAAAATGTCGACGATCACGGTCTGCGGCATATTGCCCGCCTTTGGCTGGACGACCTCCGTCATGACCAGGTCGCCCTCGGCAATGACCCGTTTGAAGTCGACCTTCTGCTTCGGCCAATGGGTGATTCCCATGGTTTCGAGCAGTTGTCTGACGGAGTCACGACCGTCCTTCATGGTCGGATTGTGCTGGATGTAATTCTCGGCCCAATAACGATCAAGCGCCGTAAGGTCATGATCACCGAACAGTTCCTGATAGGCCTTGAGGATCAGGGCCTTGTTGGCTTCCGTGAGGCGGTATTGCGCCAGAGCGGTTTTGTCGCTGGATTTCGAAATGTGGGCCAGGGCGGGTGAAGACAGGGCGGCCACGGCCAAAAGCGCCGCGGCGGAAGATCTGAACGCCTTCATGTTTCTCTCCTTAGAATTTGGATGATTGGCCAAGCGCGCGGGCGACAAGGATCGTATCGACATACTGATGCATGCGGACGATCTTGCCGTCCTTCAGACGATAGAGGTGGGCGAACGGCGCCTGCATCGACTTGCCCGTCGCATTGTAGGTTCCCGAATAGACTCCGAAGGCGGCGACCTGGTCGCCGTCCTCAAGATAGGTGTGAACCTGGGCGCGATAGCCGGTCCACTCGCTACCCAGGCGTTTGAAAACGCCGTCGACTATGGCCTGCGGACCGACATAGGAGCCGGCATAGGGAAAGCCTTCGGCCTCGGTCCATTCGGCGTCCGGCGCCAGGACGGCCAGGAGATTGCGACCGTTATCCTCCGAGGCGCCTTCGTAGGTGGCCCGGATGATGTCGAGATTTCGGCCCACGATTCAGCCCCACTTCATTTCGCCGGTGGCCACCTTGACGCCGATATCGAGGGCGACGCCCATGCCGAGGCCGGGAAAGCGGGCCTCCATGGCGGCCTTCAGCGACGCCGCGTCCTTCGCCTTCGCCAGTTCTTCGTCGAAGGCCGTCAGATAAGCTCGCGTATGGGCGATGCCCGACAGGTCCATTGCGGCATCGGACGCCATATGGCCGGGGACGACGATCGCAGGCTTGCGAGCGGCGATCCGGTCGAGTTCCGCGATCCAGGCGGCGCGGGCTTCCTTTGTCGGCGTATCGGCCGTCCAGACGTGGACGCCCGAAAAGACCAGGACGCCGCCGAACACCGCCTGCAGGGACGGCGCCCACAGATAGTATCGGTTGGTCAGGTTCTGGGCGGCTACGATCTCGACGGTCTGCCCGTCGACTGTCAGTTGCTTGCTCTCAAAGGCTTCCGGCAGAACGATGTCCGCCAGGCTTTGCGGGCCGTTTTCCTTGAGCTGCGGCCCCCAGACGGCGAGCTTCTTTTCGACATTGCCGTTGATGGCGGCGATGGTCGAAGGCGCCGCAAGAACCTTCGCGTTCGGGAAGACGTCCTTGATCGGCTTCAGGCTGAAATAGTAGTCGGGGTCGGACTGGCTGATATAGATGGCCGTCAACGTCTTGCCGGTCGCCTTGATCGCCTCCGCCAGGGCGCGACCGTCCGGGTAGGTGAAGCCTGCATCGATAAGCAGGGCTTCCGCCGGGCCGGAAACCAGAACCGGAGCCCGGAAAAAGCCGTTGGGACCAGCCGGGAACGCTTTCCAGTCCAGCGTCGGGGGGGCGGCGGACGCGTCGCCGGCCGGAGCGAATACAGCGGCAAGACCGGTGGCAAGAGTCGATGTCATGACAAATCTCCTGGAAAGCATGGAAACCTCGGTGGAAAGGGGTTACGTGAAGGTCAGGCGCACCGAACGTCTTCGGCCAGTTGCTCGAAATCGGTGAAAAGAGCATTCGTACGCAGCAGATGGCGGCCTGCGCCCTCTCCGACGACAAGGGCGGGGACGCCATTGGCGCCGAAGCGGGCCATATCTGCCCTGGCCGTCGCAATGCCTTGCCGGTAGGCGGCAAGGAGGTGTTCGTCCGGACTCCGGATTTTCATGGCCGCTTCGGGGAAGCCGGCATCGCTCAGGACGTCGGCAACAACCGCGATATCGGAATTATTTCGTCCCTCTACATAGCGGGCTCGTTGCAGGGCTTTCAGTGCGGCGATCTGGCCGACCGGATCGGTCACGCCTGCGGCGATGACCGCGAGCGTAGCCGGCGCCGAGTCGAACAGGCTGCCTGTGCGATTGAGGACGTTCGCACGGTAGGCTTCCGAAAATATCTGGCCGGTGAGGCGCTGAATCTGCTGGTCGTTCCGCCAGGCATAGGCCGCGAACTGGGCATCCATCGGTCGGGCGCGACCGCCGGCAAAGAGGCCGGTCGGCGCCAGCTCAATCTTCACATCGTCAAGGGTCGAGAGGCGCTCCAGAGCCGGGGAGGCGCCGTAGCACCAGCCGCATAGCGGGTCGAAGAGATAGGTGATCCGCATGGTTTTTGGCTCCGTGTGGTGACGAGCCACGTAATATGCCTTTTTCATTTATGGATAAACGGCTACCAAAGTGACATACTGTATAAGAACAGCATACAATAAGACCTTGCAGCCATGGATACGATCAACCTTAACCGCCTCGCCTATTTCGCGGCCGTCGTCGATACGGGCTCATTCACCAAGGCCGCTGAACGGCTCGGGATCACGAAAGCAGTCGTAAGCCAGCAGGTCGCCCGGCTTGAGGCCGAATTACGGATAAGCCTGCTTTCGCGGACGACCCGCCGTGTCGAGCCGACCGAAGCTGGGCGTCTTTTTCACGCACGGTGCCTGATGATCCTGCGGGAAGCCGAGGACGCGGTCGGCGAAATGGCCCAGATCAATGCCGAGCCGATGGGCTTGTTGCGCGTGGCGGCGCCGACCGACTACGGCGCCTCAAACATTGCACCGGTCGCCGCCGAATTCGTGAAGGCCAATCCGGCCTGCACCATCGACCTGATGCTGTCCGACACCCGCCTCGATCCCGTCGCTCACCAGATCGATGTCGCCATTCGCGTCGGCTGGCTCGATGACTCCTCGTTTCAGGCCCGGCGGTTCGGGACGTTCCAGCAGTTGCTGGTGGCATGCCCCGAAGTCGCGGCCGCTTTCCCCGTGGAAACGCCGGCTGATCTGGCGGCGCTGCCGTTCATAGCCAATGCCGGATTGCGCGATCCTTTGAACTGGCATTTCGCAAAGGATGATTTTGAACGGCGAACAATCCGTCTGCATCCGGTTCTGACGATCAATTCGACGCCGGGCACGCTTTCCGCGGCGCTCACCGGCGGCGGACTGGCTGTACTGCCCGACTACCTTGCCCAGTCATACGTGAAACAGGGCGCTCTTGTTCATGTCCTGCCGGAATGGTCTCTGCCGTCAGGCGGGATTCACGCTGTCTATCCCGCCGCGCGCTTTCGACCGGCAAAGGTCACTGCCTTTATGTCCCTGTTAAGCAGAGCCGCCGAGAAGCGATCGTGATAAGACTGTCCTCATCCGTATTGTAGACATGCAGGCAGTCGAAACGGAATTGCCGTCAAATACGGTCGCTTGTACAGCGGGCTGTCGCCGCAAGCCGACCCGGACCCGCCGCGAACGCAAGGGCTGCAAGCCAGACACGATCACGCGCTCGGCCAAGCCGGATTTTCTTGTCCGGGACAATGGATTTCAACGGCCTCCGAGCGATTTCTTATGCCGCGTCCAGGACGTCGCAGCTTCGAAAGAAAGCATATGTTGGCCGGACCTGGAAGAGACGCATAGCCTTATGCTGGTATTTCGGAATATTGCTCAAAGGCCATTATGGCGTCGGCGGCATACATAAGTGACGGCCCGCCGCCCATATAGATGGCCATTCCGAGACATTCTTCGACTTCGGCCTTTGTCGCGCCCAGCCTGACCAGCGCTTCGGCGTGGAAACCGATGCAACCGTCACAACGCGTGGCCACGCCGATGGCAAGCGCGATCAGTTCCTTAGTCTTCTTGTCGAGCGTCCCCTCTTTGCCTGCGGCCTGGGCCATAGCCGAGAAGCCGGCCATCGTGTCCGGGATGTCCTTACGTAACGTACGGATATTGGCGGAAATGCGCTTCGTGATCTCAGGATAGGATTTGGTCACGATGCACCCTATTTGAACGCGACGCCCGGCTTGACGCCCAGGGCCTTGAAGATCACTGCGGCCAGGCAGAACCCGCTGAACGCAGCCTGCAGGAGGTTCAGACCTGCGAACACGGTGAGCAGGAACCACCAGGGGCTAAGAAAATACCCCAGGGCGACGCTGATCAGCACCACACACCCCGCAAATGCCAGAACGGTCTTGTCCAGCGTCATGATCATGACTCCTCTTTCAGCTTGTGCGCGCCCATGAGGTTGAGCGCCATCTTTTCGAAGAACATCTCGCTCTTGCCGGCCCTTACCTTGCCCAGGAAGTAGGCTTCGAACGCCTCCTTGGCCATGTGCACCCATTTGCCCTCGGCCGACCAGTTGATATTGCGAGGCGGAATTTGCGGCTGTGCGAAGAAGGCTACGCCGCCATCGCCGAAATCGGCCAGGCAGATCGCGTTCCAGGTCGCCTCGTGCGTCGGCGCGCGACCGGCAATGATCTCCTTGAGATTCCGAGCGACGGCCGTCACCATGGATTCAATCATGAAGCCAGTCTTGGGCACGCCGACCGGAACGGCGGTCTTGCCGACCGGTGGAATGGCGACGCAGACGCCCAAGGCAAGGATGTTGCTGTAAACCGGATTGATCTGGCGCCTGTCGATCAGGATGAAGCCACGCGGATTGGACAGTCCTTCGATGCCGCGCACCGCCTCTACGCCGCGGAAGGCCGGCAGCATCATTGAGAAACCGAACGGCAGTTCGTGGTCAGTCTTGTGCGCGCCGTCCTCGGTCAGTTCTTCGACGAACATCCTGCCGGATTCAACCCTGGCCACCTTGGCGTTGGTGATCCACTTGATGTGCCGGTTGCGCATCTCCGATTCGAGCAGGCCCTTGGTGTCGCCGACGCCGTCAAGACCAAGATGGCCGATATAGGGTTCCGGCGTGACAAAGGTCATCGGCACGCGATCGCGCACCCTGCGCTTCCTCAGTTCCGTATCGACGATCATGGCGAATTCATAGGCCGGACCGAAGCACGAGGCGCCCTGAACAGCGCCAATGACGACCGGCTGAGGATTCGCCGCCAAGACATCGAAAGCCTTGGCCGCTTCGACCGCATGATCAGTCTGGCAAACCGACTGGGTGAAACCGGTATTGGGGCCCAGTCCCGGAATCTCGTCGAAGGCCAGTTCAGGTCCGGTGGCGATGACGAGATAGTCATAGGGCAGTTCGCCGCCATCGTTCAGATGCAAGATATTGGCCTCAGGATCGAGTCGCGACGCGCCTGTCGTCAGGAAACCGATGCGCCTCTTTCTGAAAACGGGCTTGAGATCGACCTGAATGGCTTCCGGCGTGCGCCAGCGCACAGCCACCCACGGGTTGGAAGGGACAAAGCTGTAGGCGTCGCCCTTGTTGACGACGATGATCTCAGCATCGTCGCCGATCAATTCGTGGATCTCAAAGGCAGCGATTGTGCCGCCCAGGCCTGCGCCCAAGACAACAATGCGGGGTTTTACGGTTTGGCCCATAGCGCTTCCCTTCCTGTTCTGCGA
>DATMTF010000274.1:0-9813 GCA_035565015.1 Asticcacaulis sp.
GGTGGGCGCGGCGCAAATCCTCGCAAAAGACGCGCGGGGCCTGCGGCGGCGTGTTGCTTAATCGTCGGGCAAAGGCTAGTTTCGCGGCCAAAGCGGCCCCGGTACGTCCGATACATCATTGGCCACCACGACACTGAGTAAGAATAAGGATTCGCCGTGAGCGACATTTTTGACGAAACCGAAGAGAATCTGCGCGCCGACCGGTTGGTCACCATCGTCAAAACCGCCTTGCCCTGGGTCAGCGCCGCCCTGGCCATCGCTCTGGTGATCGCCCTGTCCATCTGGGGCTGGCAAGGCTGGCAGGCCAGCCGCGCCGCCCACGCCGCCGAATCTTTCCAGGCCGGTCTCGACGCCAGCGGCAAGGACGACAAGGCGGCGGCGAAGGCCAAATTTCAGGACGCCGCCAAGGCTGGCAATCCGGCCTATAAGTCTCTGGCTCTGATGGAGCTGGGCGCCATGGCGCTCGACGCCAACAATAAGGACGAAGCGCTCAAGGATTTCGACGAAGCCGCCAAGGCGACCTCGTCGCCGCTTTTATCCGACACCGCCGCGCTGAAGGCCGCCTATCTGGCTATGGATAAAAGCTCGCTGGCCGATATGCAGAAACGCCTGACGCCGCTGATGGCCGACAAGCGCCCGCTGGCGGCGCTAGCCAAGGAAGCTCTGGCCCTGGCCAAGTTGCAGAATGGCGACGTCAAGGGGGCGCGCGACGATCTGAAAATCCTGAGCGGCACCATCGGCACGCCCGACGGCGTCAAGCAGCGCGCCGGTGAAATCGTCGGCGCCATCGATTCCGGCGCCGCGCCGACCGCGCTCGCCATCCTCAAACAACCCGAACCGGATGTGACGATTCCCAGCGTCGCGCCCCTGAACACAGCGTCAGCAGCGCAGTAATCCAGCCGGACCGTAAATTCATCTGATGGAACACGCACACATGCACATGCCCGCCCTGACCCTGAAGACAAAGCCGAAAAGCAAGGCGCGCGCCGCCGCGACCGCAGCCCTGCTGATCGCCGCCGGTTGGGGGCTTAACGGCTGCGCCGTGGTCAACAAGGTGACGCATAACGCCAATAGCGACCAGGGCGCGGTGATTTCGCAGGGGCAGCGTATTTCCATCGTCGCCTTTCAGCAAAAGCTGGAACCGTCCAAAAGCCTCAAGGGCGTCGGATACTATGTTCCGCCCGCGCAACCCGTAGCGGCCTGGCCCGTGGCGGGCGGCGATCCGGCCAATCCTGTGCAGAACGCCGCCGCCGCCGCAGATTTCAAGATCGCCTGGACGCGCTCCATCGGCGCCAAGTCCGAAAAGGACACCGAAGTCCTCGCGCAGCCGGTGTCGGACGGCAAGCTGATCTACACGCTGGACGGGCAGGCGCGCGTCTCGGCCTTCGACGTCAACAGCGGCGATCAGGTCTGGTCGGTCAATCTCGATCCCAAGATCAAGCGCGACAAGGAAGGCTTCGGCGGCGGCTTGGCTGTCTCGGACGGCGTTCTTTACGTCACCTCCGGCTATCGTTTCATCACCGCGCTCGACGCAGGCACAGGTGCGGAAAAGTGGCGCAAGGCCACGGATACGCAACTGCATGCGCCGCCGACGGTCGATGCGACTCAGGTTTACGCCACCGATGTCGACAACCAGATCTTCGCCTTCAACAAAGACACCGGCGATATGAACTGGACCTATCAGGCCATCGCCGAACCGGCGCGCATCATGAAATCGTCTTCGCCGATCGTGTCCGGCGACACCGTCTATGCGCCGTTCTCGTCCGGTGAACTGGTGGCCCTGACCGCGAAGGCTGGCGATCCCATCTGGGATCAGGTGCTGGCGCAATCGACGCGCACCAACGCCCTGTCGGAAATCCGCGACATCGCCGGTCGTCCGTTGCTGTATAACGGGACAATCTTCGCAGCCAGCCATTCCGGCGCCTTTCAGGCGATGGATGCGCGCACGGGGACGGTGAAATGGTCTCTGGACGCCGACAGCGTCAATACGCCCTGGGTGGCGGGCGATGTCGTTTTTCTGCTCAGCCTGCAAGGCGAGCTGATCAGCGCGTCGCGCGATTCCGGCCAGATCTACTGGCTCAAAGATCTCGATGAAGGCTTCATCAAGACGAAGAAGGGCTTTTTCGGCATGGGCCGTGAAAAGAAGGTCGGCAAGGCGCCGGTCTGGGCCGGGCCGGTGGTCGCTTCGGACCGCCTGATTCTGGTCAATTCGCTGGGTGAAGCGGTCGCCTATGACGCCAAGACCGGTGAGAAGAAGGACACGCTGAAACTGCCGGGCGCGGCCTACATCGCGCCGATTGCGGTGGGCGATAAGCTGTTCGTGGTCACCGACGACGCCAAGCTTGTGGCGATTCGCTAAAGGCGCGCCGATCTGGGCTTTTGCGTGAAGACGCGATAATAGCCCTGATCCGCCATGACCAGCATCTCCTTGTCGCCTGAGGTGTCGCCATAGGCGGCTTGCAGATGAATAGCATCGCCGAAAGCTTCGCGCAGGCGGCGCACCTTCTCTTCGCAGCGACAGTTTTCGCCGTGCAGCATCGGCAGCAACCGGCCTTCGGCGGAAAAGCCGAGGCGAGTGCCGATAACCCGGTCGGCGCCGATCATCCTGCCGAAGCCGCCGACCAGCAGATCGGGCGAGGCGGTGACGATCACGCGCTGCACGCCCGTGTTTTCGTAACTGCGCCAGGTCTCCAGCGCATCCGGTCGAAACAGGTTCATGCCGGTGCGCGTCACGAAGGCGCGCATCTGCGTTTCCAGTTCGTCCTGCCGGATCGGACCCATCAGATGATGCAGCAGACGCGCCTTGAGAACGCCCCGGTCGCGGGTGCGCAGATAATCGAGCCCCAGGCTTGGTTGCAGGGCGAAGGCGGCGGCCACGCGCGCCGGTCCGCAGGTATAAACCAGAAAGGCGGCGAAACTGTCTTTACAAGTCAGGGTGCCGTCGAAATCGAAAGCGACGACGCGGGCTGGATCGGAGGGGGGAGGTTTACGGGCCATCTTGCTCAGGAGAGGGGGGCTTGCTCAGGATAAGGAGGCGCCGGGACGCGCACTTACAATATGTAGCGGTTATCCCATATAAAGAAGGTTAAGCGCCGGTGGCCATGCCCTGCACGGTTGAGACATGGTCTAAACTGTGCATAATCGCTGACGTGTGAACCAAATGTGACGTGCATCTGTGCCAAAATCAGCCTTATCTTAAGGTATGCGGGCATAGACTCGTGGTGTGAAGACGCGACGGAAACCGATTTTCCGCCGCCTGAGGATTGAAAACCTATGACCAAAGCCGCTTCTGGCGATTCAAAAAGCACGCTGTACTGCTCCTTCTGCGGAAAGAGCCAGCATGAGGTGCGCAAGCTCATCGCCGGGCCGACCGTGTTCATCTGCGACGAATGCGTCGAGCTGTGCATGGACATCATCCGTGAAGAGCACAAGATCGCCTTCGTGAAGTCCAAGGACGGCGTGCCGACCCCGAAGGAAATCCGCGAAGTCCTCGACGATTACGTCATCGGCCAATCGCAGGCCAAGAAGGTGCTGTCGGTCGCGGTGCATAACCATTATAAGCGGCTGAATCACGCCCAGAAGGGCAATGATGTCGAACTGGCCAAGTCGAACATCCTGCTGATCGGGCCGACCGGTTCGGGTAAGACCCTGCTGGCCCAGACCCTGGCGCGCATTATCGACGTGCCGTTCACCATGGCCGACGCCACGACCCTGACCGAGGCCGGTTATGTCGGCGAAGACGTCGAGAACATCATCCTGAAGCTGCTTCAGGCCGCCGACTACAATGTCGAGCGCGCGCAGCGCGGCATCGTCTATATCGACGAGGTCGACAAGATTTCGCGTAAATCCGACAATCCGTCCATCACCCGCGACGTGTCGGGCGAGGGCGTGCAGCAGGCCCTGTTGAAGATTATGGAAGGCACGGTCGCCTCCGTGCCGCCGCAGGGTGGGCGTAAGCATCCGCAGCAGGAATTTCTGCAGGTCGATACGACCAATATCCTGTTTATCTGCGGCGGCGCCTTTGCGGGGCTGGAGAAAATCATTTCCGGTCGCGGCAAGGGCACGTCGATTGGTTTCGGCGCCTCGGTGAAAGACCCTGAGGACCGCCGCACCGGCGAGGTGCTGCGCGAGGTCGAGCCCGACGATCTGATGAAGTTCGGCCTGATCCCGGAATTCATCGGTCGCCTGCCGGTGCTGGCGACGCTGGAGGATCTGGACGAGCATACGCTGGTCATGATCCTGACCCAGCCGAAAAACGCGCTGATCAAGCAGTATCAGCGTCTGTTCGAGATGGAGAATGTCACCCTGACCTTCACCGACGACGCTCTGCTGGGCGTGGCCAAGAAGGCGATCATCCGCAAGACCGGCGCGCGCGGCCTGCGTTCGATCCTCGAAGCCATCCTGCTCGACACCATGTACGAACTGCCCAATATGCAGGGCGTCGAGGAAGTGGTGATCAATGGCGAGGTCGTTGAGGAACGCGCCCAGCCGCTGCTGATCTACGCCGAAAAGCGGAGCGGCGGCGCGGCGTAAGGTTTGCTGATCTAAATTGAACCTGCAACGGCTTCGGGAAACCGGAGCCGTTCTCGTTTCGGTCGGCGCGAAGTTCAGTTTTGTAATGCAAGTGAGTGTGAACATTTGTCGCGCTATTGAACTACGCCAAACTGTCACCACATCTGTTGCAACGCCGCAGGGTGCGGGTCGCGAACGGATTTATCCCCTTTTTGTGACCGGCTGTGACGGCAAAACCAAAAAGACCCGGTTGAGCGCGCGCGCGCAAGGTTTACAGTGAGCGCATCCGGCGACCGAGTCTTGTCGGGCGGCTATGCGGCCCCAAGGAGTATCCATGTTAGACGTATTGACCATCCCAGTCCTGCCGCTGCGTGATATTGTGGTGTTCCCGCACATGGTCGTGCCCTTGTTCGTCGGGCGCGAAAAGTCCGTGCAGGCGCTGGATGAGGTAATGAAGGGCGATAAGCAGATATTGCTGGCCACCCAGAAGAATTCCGGCGACGACGACCCGTCGGCGGACGCCATCTATGAGATCGGCGTGCTGGCCAATGTGCTGCAATTGCTGAAACTGCCTGACGGTACGGTCAAGGTGCTGGTCGAGGGCAAGTCGCGCGCGCGTATCAAGCGCTTCCTCAGCAATGACAGCTATTACGAAGCCGAAGCCTATGTGCTGGAGCCGAGCGTCGCCGAAGGTCCGGACACCGAGGCTTTGCTGCGCGCCGTTTCGGAGCAGTTTGAAAACTACATCAAGCTGAACAAGAAGATTCCGCCGGAATCCCTGAGCGCCATCGCCGAGATTCACGACGCCGACGTGCTGGCCGATTCCATCGCCGCGCATCTGGTCGTCAAGATCGCCGAAAAGCAGAACCTGCTGGAGCAGCTCAATGTCAGCAAGCGTCTGGAGAAGATTTATGCGCTGATGGAGGGCGAAATCTCCGTCCTGCAGGTCGAGAAGAAGATCCGCTCGCGCGTCAAGCGCCAGATGGAGAAGACGCAGCGCGAATATTATCTGAATGAGCAGATGAAGGCCATTCAGCGCGAACTGGGCGAGCAGGACGAGGGTAAGGACGAACTGGCCGATCTCGAAAAGAAGATCAAGGCCACCAAACTGTCCAAGGAAGCCCGCGCCAAGGCGATGGGCGAGCTGAACAAGCTACGCCACATGTCGCCCATGTCGGCGGAAAGCACGGTCGTGCGCAACTATCTCGACTGGCTGTTGTCGATCCCCTGGGGCGCCGCCAAACCCAAGCCCATCGACCTGAACAAGGCCGAGGATATTCTCGAAGCCGATCACTACGGGCTGGAAAAGGTCAAGGAGCGCATTCTTGAGCATCTGGCCGTGCAGGCGCGCATGGGCACGCTGAAAGGGCCGATCCTGTGCCTGGTCGGGCCTCCGGGCGTCGGCAAGACCTCGCTTGGCAAGAGCATCGCCAAAGCCACGGGGCGCGAATTCGTGCGCATCAGCCTGGGCGGCGTGCGCGATGAATCGGAAATCCGCGGCCATCGCCGCACCTATATCGGCTCTATGCCCGGCAAGATCATCCAGAATATGAAGAAGGTGAAATCCACCAACGCCTTCTTCCTGCTCGACGAGATCGACAAGATGGGCTCCGACTGGCGCGGCGACCCGGCTTCGGCCCTGCTCGAAGTGCTGGACCCGGCGCAGAACTCGACCTTCGCCGACCATTATCTTGAGGTCGATTATGACCTGTCGAAGATCATGTTCGTGACGACGGCCAATTCGCTCAACATGCCGCAGCCCCTGCTCGACCGCATGGAGATCATCCGCATCCCCGGCTATACCGAGGATGAGAAGGTCGAGATCGCCAAGCGCCACGTGCTGCCCAACCTGATGAAGGAACACGGCCTGACGGCTGAGGAATTCATCGTTCCGGAACAGGCGATCCGCGACGTGATCCGCTATTACACCCGCGAGGCTGGCGTGCGGTCGCTTGAGCGCGAACTGGGCAATCTGGCGCGCAAAACAATCCGCGATCTCGCGCGGGAAGGGGTGAAGTCGATCGAGATCGACGATGAGCGGCTGGCCAAATATGCAGGCGTGCGCCGCTTCCATTATGGGGCGACGGATGAAACCGATCAGGTCGGCATCGTCACCGGTCTGGCCTGGACCGAGTTCGGCGGCGACATCCTGACCATCGAGGCGATCAAGATGCCCGGCAAGGGCGGTATGAAGGTTACCGGCAACCTGAAGGAAGTGATGAAGGAATCCGTCTCGGCGGCCAATTCCTACGTCAAGGCCCTGGCGCCGAAGTTCGGCATCCTGCCGCCGGTGTTCGACAAGACCGACGTCCACGTCCACGTTCCCGAAGGCGCCACGCCCAAGGACGGACCCTCTGCGGGCGTCGCCATGGTCACCGCCATGGTGTCGGTGCTGACCGGCATTCCGGTGCGTAAGGACATCGCTATGACCGGCGAAATTACCCTGCGCGGCCGCGTCCTGCCGATCGGCGGTCTGAAGGAAAAGCTGCTGGCGGCCCTGCGCTCCGGCATCAAGACCGTGCTGATCCCGAAGGAGAACGAAAAAGATCTGGTCGATCTGCCCGCCAATGTGAAATCCGGTCTGGAGATTATTCCGGTCGCCCAGGTCGAGGAGGTGCTGCTGCATGCCCTGACCAAACCGTTGACGCCGGTGGACTGGATCGAGCCGGTGATCGCCGCAACAGCGTCGGGCGGCGAGGACGCCGACAACGCGACGGCGCATTGAGTATGAAAGCAAAAGCCCGGTCTTCGCGCCGGGCTTTTGTCATTGCAGCGAATCGGTGTGCGTCCACCTGATTCGCTCCCTTGTTAAGCAAGGAGTTGCGTCTGCTTTCAGCGCGCTGAACCGTCCCATTCGGAGACAAAAGGCGTAAAACAGGCGCCTAAACCGTCGAAACTTGCGCAACCCCTTTAAAAAACACGGTTTGCAGCGCAGCAATCGCGATTTCTGTTTTGACCTCCCTTAATTTTTGTAGTCTCTATCGTGTCGACCCGTTGACGACTCAAGGCCATGCCGGCGCAGCGGGAGCAAGCTGAAGCTAACCGCCCCAAGTCGGGTAAGGGAGAGAGATTATGACCAAAGCTGAACTCGTGGCCGCCATCGCCGATCAGGCCGGTCTGACGAAGGATCAAGCCAAGAAGGCCCTCGACGCCTTCACCGACAGCGTGGTGGGCGCCCTGAAAAAGGGTGATGATGTCCGCCTCGTCGGCTTCGGCACCTTCCTCGCCGTCAAGCGCGAAGCCGGCACGGCCCGCAATCCGCGCACCGGCGAAACCGTCCAGCGTCCGGCCAGCGTTACGGCGCGCTTCCGCGTCGGCGAGGGCCTGAAGGGCGCACTGAACTAGGCTTCGCGCACAAGCTGATATTTATAGGAGACGTTTCTGTGAAGGCTTTCGCCGGATACGGAAACGTCTCTTGACTTATGGGGGCGGACTTGGCAAAGCCTGCCTTCCTTTTGGATAAGGGCGATTAGCTCAGCTGGCAGAGCGGCTCGTTTACACCGAGTAGGTCGGCGGTTCGATCCCGTCATCGCCCACCACGGGCCTGAATATGTTCAGGTTTCTGGTCATTTCCGCCTGAAACAGGCGTTTTGTGCCACCAGACTGTGCCACCAGACGGTCTCAGAGCAGTCTTTTTACCCTGCAAAAACAGACACTAATCCCGAAGACACCTGTGCCACCAGTGTGTGCCACCAGAGTGTGCGGCAGAGGGTTTCCCGACTGTTTGGAAACCGTGCGAGTTCACCGTCTCGGAAAACGATAGGAAGACCATCGGACCACGGTGATTCCTCACCGTCTGTAATGGTTGGGGCAGATCGTGGCGGAAACGGTCGCCGCCGACCATCACGGCAAAAGCATGGATTGATCGTCAGAGGTCGATCCTTCTACGTGAAATGGAAAGTCCCCAAGCATCTCCAAGCTCAGGTAGGGAAAACACATTTCGTTCGGTCATTGAAGACGGGACGACTGGCTGAGGCTGTGCGGTTGGCCAGAGTGGTCAGCGTTGATTTCGAGAACATGCTCAGAGAGGCCGAAGGAGCGTCTCCTGTCAGCGTCTCACACGTGCCTATGCCGATGCCGTCCCAGATCGTGGATGAGCTTCCCATGGCCGCTGCCGAGGCCGCGAACGACGAGATGACCTTGGAGCAGGTCTTCAAGATGTTCGTGGACGATCCATCGAAGAAACGGGCTTGGACGACCATGGCGCGGTACCACGAATCGATGGCCGTGGTTTACGAGATCATCCCGCCATCCACGCCAGTCCGAAAGATAGATCGGGCGATGTGTCGTCAGGTTTTGGATCTCGTACAATGGTTGCCGTCCAACGCGACCAAACGCTTTCCGAACACGCCTTTCAGGGACTTGGCGGAGAAGGCGAGGAACGGTGCCATCAAGCGCATCATCAGTCCGCTTACGGTCAACTTCTATATGATATGCCTGACCGCAGTTTTGAATTTTGCGGTCGATGAAGAATGGATGTTGAAGAACCCCGCCAAGGGATTGCGTGTCGCCGATCCAGTCCGTGCTAAGGACAAGCGATTTGCATTATCGATATCCGCGTAGAAGAAACCTACCCGATCAAGGTCGTGCGTGGCCTTACGATTATATTTCACGTCGTAGCGCTGGCACGGGGCTTGAAGATGGGCGTCTGCGACCAATGTGCGGATCGGCCTCATGGGGGTCGGGCAAATGCCGTAGCTTTCATCACTACCGTGTCCTGCCACAGGATATTTCAGTCCCTCGACCAAGTCGGCAAGGTCGTCGAATGAATGAAGAGACACGACTTGGCTAACTGTTCCCTTGTCGAGAAAGGTTTCCCCACGGGAATTTGTCTTCAAGTCATGCAGAATTGATACTTTGAGTTCCATGCGCTAAGATTTAGTTCCTCGCAATCGAGGTTACCTTTCATTTCATATTTAGATTGTCTCATATTCGCTTCCTGAATTGCAATTTTAATGTTTGTAGATTTTCGCGGATGAGCATTCAATTGCGACTTACCCGAAAACACTCACATTACTTCTATTAGACATATAGAACAGGTGTGAGCTTTTTTACGGGAGGCCAACTGGCCTCATGGCTGGCTTCTTTGCCTCCCTCCCTCTCTCCCAGCGGTCATCATCCGCGCCCCCTTCCATTAGGCGTGGCGGGCGCATGGCTCACGCGCCACCATCCCCCAGACCTTTGGGTTTATCTTGTTCCAGATGCGTTGACGTAATGGGTTTCTGTGAGACAATTTTAAGGACGGCTTTAATGACGCGAATGCAGGCCAGATAAGGGCCTGCGCATGGAGTCATTATTCCG
>DATMTF010000275.1:0-20322 GCA_035565015.1 Asticcacaulis sp.
TGTAGGAGCGGCCCAGCGCGATAAAGTCCTGAAAGGTGGCGTCGATAGCGTAGTAGCGTTCGCCGAGCTTTTGCGTCAGCCTCGGCCCGGCGCCGAGCAGGTCGTCCCATGTCGCGGGTATGGCGAGGCCCGCCCGGTCCCAGGTCGTGCGGTTGTAATAGAACAGGCGCGCGGCGTTCGACAGAGACAGGGCGTCCAGATGGCCATTGCGCACCCCCATGCTCAGGGTGCGCGGATCGAACTGGCTCAGGTCGATGATGTGCGACAAGCGGTTCAGGTCGTAAAAGCCGGTCCCGTCGCGCGAGAACAGCACTTGCCAGAACCAGTTGATCTGCATCAGGTCCGGCGCGGTATGGCCCGCAATCTGGGTGGTCAGGCGCTCCAGATGGCCGATAAAGCCGGTATATTCGCCGGTGACTTCTATGTGCGGGTAGCGCTCCATGAAGAGTTTGAGCGCCGACAGGGTCGCCTTGTGCGCCGAGGAGCCGCCCCACCAGCTCATACGCAGACGCACCTTTTTGCCTGTCGTGGCGCTGGGGCGCGCGCTGCAGGCGGTGGCGCCGAGCGCGGTCAGGCCCGCCAGCATATGGCGTCGGTTCAGGCTCATCCCTTCACCGCCCCGGAGGTCACGCCTTCGACAAAGTATTTCTGCGCCACGAAGAACAGGATCAGCGATGGCGCCAGGGCGATGGCGCTCATGGCCAGAATCTCGTTCCACGAGGTCGCTTCGGTGACGTCGATCGACATTTTCAGCGCCAGCGACACCGGATATTTGCCGACCGAGGACAGGTAGATCAAGGGTTGAATAAAGTCGTTCATCGACCACATGAACTGGAACAGGGCGACCGAGATGATGGCGGGCAGGATCACAGGCGCGACCACCAGGGTCAGCACCTGAAACGAGTTGCAGCCGTCCATCACCGCGGCTTCTTCCATGTCGCGCGGCAGGGAGCGCATGAACTGTATGATCAGGAAGACGAAGAAGCCCTCGACCGCGAAGGCCTGCGGCACATAGAGCGGCAGATAGGTGTCGAGCCAGCCGAACTGGCGGAACATCAGATATTGCGGCAGCAAAAGCACGCTTTTCGGCAGCAGCACGGTGGCCATCAGCAGCGCGAACCAGAGCTTGCGGCCCGGAATCGCAAAGCGCGCAAAGCCGTAGGCGACGATGACCGACGAGATCACTGTGCAGATGACCTTGGGGATGACGATCTTCATCGTGTTCACGAGGTAGTGGGCGAAGGTGTATTCGGTCGAGGTCTTCCAGCCGTTCCTGAAGCCTTCCAGAGTCGGATCATGCGGGATAAAGCCGACCGTGGAGAAGATTTCCGAATTGTTCTTGAACGCCGATCCGACCATCCACAGCAGCGGGTAGAGCATCAGGAAGCCGACGCCGATCAGCGCGCCGTAGCGCAAGGTCACGGAGACGGCGGGCCAATATTTGCGCCAGTTGGCCATGCTCATTCCCCCCTGCTTTCGCCATTCGGGTTTTCCGTGGCGTAGAACACCCACTTACTCTGCGACCAGAAGGCGAGAGCGGTGAAGACGGCGATGATGAGGAACAGAACCCAGGACAGGGCCGAGGCGTAGCCGAGCTGGAAATATTTAAACGCTTCTTCGTAGATCATCAGCGGCAGCAGGTAGCTCGACTTCATCGGCCCGCCGCCGGTGATGATGTAGGGGCCGTTGAACTCCTGAAAGGCCTGCACGATCTGCATGATGAAGTTGAAGAAGATCACCGGGGTCAAAAGCGGCAGGGTGATCGAGAAGAATTGCCGGATGCGCGAGGCGCCGTCGAGGTCGGCGGCTTCGTAAAGGTCGGATGGAATGGCCTTCAGTCCCGCCAGAAACACCACCATGGCCGAGCCGAACTCCCACAGACGCAATAAGACCAGCGAGAACATGGCGGTCGAGGGCTCGCCCAGCCAGTTGACGCCGCCAAGATGAAGATGATGCAACAGTTGATTGATCAGACCGTCGCCCGCGAACACGAAGCGCCACACCACCGCCACCGCCACCGAGCCGCCGAGAATCGAGGGCAGGTAATAAACGGTGCGGAACAGGCCGATGGCGCGCAGGCGAAAATTGAGCAGCACCGCCATCAGCAGCGCGAAGGCGAGCTTCAGCGGCACGGTCAGGAAGACGTAGAGGAAGGTGACGCTTAAGGACTTGCGAAAGGTCGCGTCCCTGAACATGGCGCCGTAATTATCGAGGCCGATAAAATGGGCGTCGGATAGCTGATCCTGCAAATGGGCGTCGGTCAGGCTGAGGATCAGCGAGGCCAGGAAAGGAAAGGCGGTGAAGACCACAAAGCCGATGATGAAGGGCGAGATATAGAGGGCGCCGACGAACTTGTTCTTGTACATGCTACGCCTCCGTCCTGCCGAGGGCGGCGCCATCTTCGCCGAAGAGGTGGGCGCGGCGCGGATCGAAGCTGAGGCGGACCCTGTCTTGCGGCGCGACCGCATGGTCGCCGTCGAGGCGCACGATCAACTGTTGATTTTCAAAGCCGTCAGGCGCGACATAGGCGAAGGTCTCGCCGCCGAGACGCTCGACCAGTAAGACCTGGCCCGTAAGCGCGGGTTCATCGTCCTGCGCCAGATGCAGGTGTTCCGGACGCAGGCCGAGGCTCAGGTTTTCGCCCTGTGCCGCCGTCACGCCGGTGCGCGGCAGGCTGAAGGTGCCCTGCGGCGTGGCGACGGTGGCGCTGGCCCCATCGGCGGCCTCCAGCGTTACGGGCAGGATGTTCATCCGCGGCGAGCCGATAAAGCCGGCGACGAACAGATTGGCCGGGTTGCGGTAGAGGTCGAGCGGCGCGCCGACCTGCTCAATGCGTCCGCCGTTCAGCACTACGATCTTGGAAGCAAGCGTCATGGCCTCGACCTGATCGTGGGTGACATAGATCGAGGTGGCGCCGAGGCTGGCGTGCAGGCGGGCGATCTCGACGCGCATCTGGCCGCGTAAAGAGGCGTCGAGATTGGACAAAGGCTCGTCGAACAGGAAGACGTCGGGTTCGCGTACAATGGCGCGCCCGATGGCGACGCGCTGGCGTTGGCCGCCCGACAGCGCCTTGGGCAGACGCTTCAGCAGCGGCGTCAGTTGCAGGATGTCGGCGGCGCGGGCGACTTTCGCCTTGATTTCACTTTTTGCCAAGCCTTTGATTTTGAGTGCAAAACCGATATTGTCCTCAACCGTCATATGAGGATAGAGCGCATAGGACTGAAACACCATCGCCACGCCGCGTTTCGAGGGATGCGCGTAGGTCACGTCCTTACCCGCAATGTGCAGCGCGCCGGTGGTCGGCGTGTCCAGTCCCGCGATCAGGCGCAAAAGCGTCGATTTCCCGCAGCCCGACGGGCCGACGAACACCACCAGCTCGCCGTGTTCGACGTCCAGGGAGACGCCCTTGATGACCTCATGGCCGCCAAAGCTTTTGGTCACGTCGTTAAGTCTGACGCTGATCTTCGTCACGATTGTCCCTGTCGCCTGTTGTGGATCGGTCGGCGCCTGTTGTCGGCGTCTTGGCCTCTGGTGTAAAGGAAACCGGTGTCATTGACAAGAATGGCGTGGTGAAAAAACATCGTCGTCGCGTCATCGGCTTGCCGTCACGGCCAGATGGCCTTAAGCATTTGTATGATAACAAATGAGGAGACGTCGGGATGAAGATGAAAGCGCGCGCCTGCGGACTGGCTTTTGCAGGACTGTTGTTTGCCTTGCCGGGACTGGGTTATGCGCAGACCTGGATTCCGAGCTGGTACGCGAGTCCTGCGCCGTCCGACAAGGCGGCGGAAACCGTGTCCGACCTCACCCTGCGCCAGATCGTCCATGTCAGCGCGGGCGGCGCTTCGGTGCGCATACGCTTGAGCAACGCCTATGGCAAGGCGCCGGTGACATTCGACGCCGCCGCCGTGGCGCTGCGGGCCGAGGGCGCCGCTGTTCAGGCCGGAACGTCCCGGCCTCTGACCTTTTCCGGCAAGGCCTCGGTGACGATTCCGGCGGGCGCCTATGCGCTGTCCGATCCGGTGGGGCTCGACATCGCGCAGGGCGCGGACCTGGCGGTCGACCTGCATGTTCCGGGACCGACGGCGCCGGATACGATCCACGTCATTCAACGCGACGCGGTCTATGCGGCTGAAGGCAATGTCGTCGGTCAGACGGACCTGACCACGGTTAAGCCGCTCGCAGGCGGTTTATGGCTGTGGCTGGACGAGGTCGAGGTCTCCGGCGGACCGGCGAAGGCGGCGGTCGTGGCGTTCGGGGACTCCATCACCGATGGTTACAACCAGAAGCCCGACGCCAATACGGCCTGGCCCGACGTGCTGGCGCAAAGGCTGGCGGCGGCGGGAACGCCGATGGGGGTGATCAATGCCGGGATCAGCGGCAACCGGATGCTGCACGATGGGCAATGGCCGCCCTTCGGCGCGGCGGGGCTGGCGCGTTTTGACCGGGATGTGCTGGCGCAGCCGAATGTGTCTGCGATGATCGTGCTGTTGGGCATCAACGATATAGGACAGGTGACCGGCGGCCCGGCCAATCCCGACTATGTGTCGGCGGACGCTCTGGAGGCGGGGCTGACCCAGATGGCTGAACGCGCGCATGAACGCGGGCTCAAGGCTTATGTCGCAACGCTGACGCCGTTTAAGGATACGACCATCAAGAACTATTATGACGCCGACAAGGAGGTGATCAGCGTCGCCGTCAATAGATGGATTCGCACACAAAAGGTGTTTGACGGCGTGGTCGATTTCGACAAGGCCATCGAAGACCCGGCGCATCCCGGCCAGATGCAGCCAGACTTCGATTCCGGCGACCATCTGCACCCCGGCGCAGTGGGCGAGGCGGCCATGGCCGCTGTTGTGCCGCTGGAGGGATTGCGTTAGATCTCGTCGATGTCGCGTGAGCTGTGCAGGACACGCACCAGTTCGATGCCATCGTTCAGAGGGCGATAAAAGAGCATGTAGGCATGAACGGGCAGGCTACGAATCTCGGTTCCGAGTTCAGGTCTGGCCCGCCCCATCGCAGGGCGCCCTGACAGCGCGGTAGCCTTGTCAAACAGATGATCTAGCCATGCATCCGCGGCGTCGATACTGTCTTGAGCAATATAAAACCAGATATCGTCGAGATCGCGCAGCGCTTGCGCCGAGCGGAGGAGCCTAGCCACGATTCAGGCGCTCGCGCCCGCGGCGCTTGATATCCTCGATGTCGAGAGCGTCGGCATAGCCACTGCCGAGTCCGGCCTGAATGTCCTGACGCAAGGCTTCGATCTTCGCGTCGTGCAGGCGGTCGCGTTCCTCCATCAGTCGCAGAGCGTCGCGGACGACTTCGGAGGCATTATTATATAAGCCGCCAGCGACCTTCTGCCGGACCATATCTTCCAGTTTTGGCGTCAGATTGACATTGAGCGTCATGGCAATTCTCCTGCGACCAAATTACGCCGGAGCAGATTTATTGTCAAACCTTGCCAATCCTTACCTTGCCTCCGGCTTCACATAGGCGGCTATCGCCGGATCGGCCTTGATCCAGAGATCAGCGACCATGCGGGCGAAATAGGGTTGGCCCTTGGGGCCGAGATGGGTGTAGTCGAAGCCCTGCGTGTTGCCCTGGCCCTGCGAGGCGTCGGTGAAAACGGCGGGGACCGAGGTTCCGGAGCTTTCCGTGTCCAGCACATTCTGCGGGATCGGCTGACCGGCCAGGGTGTTGGCCTCGGTCAGCCCCATCGCCTGGACAGCCTTCATGCTCTCGGCGTTGAGATCGAGCAGGGCGACGTGCTCGGTCTTCGCCACGGTGCGCGTGGCGTTGGCCCAGGGCATGAGGTCGGGTTCGAGCTGGCCGTTCAGGAAATGGCGCTGGGTGATCGGGGTAATCAGCACCGGGATCGCGCCGGCCTTTTCGACGTCGCGCGCATAGTTGCGCATATTGACCGGAAATTCGGTCTCGATATTGGTGTGGCGTTCGGGCTTTGGCGAGCCGTCATTATGGCCGAACTGGACCAGCACATAGGTCTTTGCAAAGCCCTGCTTATCGGCCAGTTGCGTCAGGATCTGGTCCCATAGCCCTTCGACGCGGTAGCTTTTCGAGGAGCGCCCGCCGCGCGCGGCGTTGATGCAGGTGACCTGCGCGGTGAAATCCTTGCACAGCTCGCCGCCATAGCCGCTTTTGTTGGTCATGGTCGAGTCGCCGACCAGGATGACGCGGATCGGGGCCAGAGAGACTTCATGTGGTGTTTGCGCTAAGGCGGGCGTGGCGGCCAGCAGCGCGGCGGCGATGACGAGCGTTTTCATGGGCTTAAGCCTTGACCGGGTCGAGACCGTGGCGCTGCATGAAGGCCAGAGCCTGCGGCCCCCAGGGCAGCAATTGGTGATCCTTGCCGCGCAGGGGGAAGCCGTGGGTCGCGCCTTCGTAGAGATGCAGTTCCGAGGGGATTTGGGCGGCGTTCAGCGCGTCGAACATCAGCATGGCGTTCTGGTGCGGCACGACCGGATCGTTGGTGGTGGCGCACACAAAGGTCGGCGGCGCGTCGGCGGGGACATGCAGCTCGATCGAGGCGGCCTGACGCGCTTCCTCGCTTGGGTCTGGGCCGAGCGCGGCGTGCATCGACTGCTGATGCGCATAGGGTTGCATCATGGTCACGACCGGATAGCACATCGAGGCCGTGGTCGGCTTGGCCGAGAGCTGGTCGAGGGCGTCAATCGGCGCATAGACAGGCTTGTCCCAGCGCGTGACCAGAAGGCCAGCGACGTGGCCGCCCGCCGAAAAGCCCATGATCGCCACGCGGTTTGGGTCGAATTTCAGCTCCGTCGCGCGCGAACGGATGATGCGCATGGCGCGCTGCGCGTCCTGCAGCGCGACCTCAGGCCCCGCCGCCCACGGATCGCCGGGCAGGCGATAATCCATCGTGAAGACCGTATAGCCCTGATCGGCCAGCCAGGCGTCGATGTCGCCGCCCGCCTTGGAGACGGCCACGCGCACATAGCCGCCGCCGGGGATCAGCAGGACCGCGCCGCCATTCGGCTTTTTCGGCTTGCGCAGCAAAAGCCACGGTTTGCGCACGTGCAAAAAGGCCGTGTCGTTGGGATCGCCGCCCGGATGGCGCAGAATCACCTGCTCCTCCGCCATGACCTTGTCGCCGCCCGGCGGATCGTTCGGCCAGATGTCCTGTATCGACAGGTCACTGGCCTTGGCGCGCGCGGCCATCGGTAAGGCGGCGGCTGCGCCGAAGGCAGCGCTCAAGGTCAGAAAGGTGCGACGATCAACCATGGACAGGCTCCTTAATTACCGAACGGTTTGACGGCGGAATAGACCGCGCTGGGCGGCACGTGGAAGGCGGATTCGGGATCGGGATGGGCAGGGTCGAAGGTAGGGACGTCGTCCAGCACCTGCTGCGCGATGGCCAGATGATCGTCGCGCAGGCCCTGCACGATGATTTTCGCCAGCTCATAGGCGCCGTAAGGGCTTTGGTGGGTCGCGTCGCGCTGCGCGCCGTCGGCGCTATGCTCGAACAGGGCCAGTGAGCCCTGCTCGTCCAGCGCTTCATAAAGCGTCTTGCTCTGCGCATTGAGGTCGATCAGGGCCGCGCCGGTTTCCGCAACGGCTTCACGCGCCAGTTGAGGATATTCCTCCAGACTGTTGTAAACCTTGCCATCCTTGAAGGTATGACGGTTCATCGAGGTGACGATCACCGCCGTCGCGCCCTTGGCCTGAATGGCCTTGATCCATGCGATCAGACCGGCCTTGTATTTGGCGGGCGCATCCGGGTCGCGCGCCTTTTCCTTCATGTCGTTATGGCCGAACTGGGCGATGAAGACATCGCCCGGCTTGATCTCCGACAGGATCTTGGCGAAGCGATAGCGATTGTTGGAATCGCTGACAGTTTCGCCCGACTCGGCGTGATTGGCTATGGCCACGGTGGGCTTGAAGAAGCGCGGCAGCATCTGGCCCCAGGCCGCCCATGGCTCGCCCATCTGGTCGCAGACGGTCGAGTCGCCGAGCAGGTAAATCGTCGGGACATCGACCGGCGTGACGTCGATGGCGCGCACTTCCGGATTGTCGCCGTCGAATTCCAGCGTGATGCGGTTGTCCCAGTCGCGCGCCTCATCGACCGACTCGCGCGGCGCCTTCAGCCGCACCTGACCGCCGGTCGGCAGGTTGGGGGTGCGCACATTGACGATAAAGGTCTTGGTCACCGCCGCGCCCGCGGGCGCGGCGACGGTTTCCAGCATCAGGCGGCGCAGCTCGGCCTTGACGGTTGTGGTCGAGGCCTGATCGCCGCCCAGCGTCACCGTCACCCTGTAATTGCCTTCGGGAGCGGCGAACGAGAAGAAGAACGGCTTGCCGCCCGCGCTGTCCGTGGAAAGCGTCGGGGCGTCGCCCTCGAAGCCGAAGCCCGTACCGAAGCCGTAGATATCCGCGCTGCTGACGGCGGTGTCGTTCTGCGACGGCTTCGCGCCGGTCCCGAAGATAAAGTGGCGGCGCCAGTCTTGCGCCGAGGCAGGACCGGCGACAAGCAGGGCGGCTGCGGACAGCAACAGGAAGGCGCGTAGCATGAGAGGTATCCGGCCTGTGATTGATTTTGTATTTACGTGATTGTTTATGATTGGTAATACGGTTTGGCAAGCGATAAAAGAGATAAAATATGGGCGGAATGCAATATTATAGCGTAGTGGCCTCCGTGCTGCTTCTGGCTTCGGCATCCCATGCCGCCGATGTCCTGCCCAGGCCCGATCCGATGGGCGCGCCGCCCTCGAAACTTTACGATTACGGCGTCATGGGGCCGCCCGCCTCGCCGGAAATCGTCGAAAGCGCCCTTAAGGGCATCGACAAACCGCTGCCGCCGGGGCCTTTTGCGCCGAACTGGGCGTCGATCGCCGACCATTACACGCAGCCGCAATGGTTTTCCGACGCCAAGTTCGGCGTCTTCATCCATTGGGGCGTCTATTCCGCCGCCGCGCATGGCAATGAATGGTACGAAAAACATATGTATGCGGGCGAGGGCGCAAGGTGGCATGAGGCGCATTTCGGGCCGCAGGACAAGATCGGCTATAAAGACCTGATCCCTCTATTCACCGCGAAGGACTGGAACCCGGAGGCGTGGGCGAAGCTGTTCAAGGCGGCGGGCGCGAAATATGTCATTCCGACCGCCGAGCATCACGACAATTTCGCCTTGTGGGACTCCAAGGTCACATCCTTCAATGCCGTGAAGATGGGGCCGCATCGCGATCTGATCGGCGATCTGGAAAAGGCGGTTCACGCCGAGGGGCTGAAATTTGGCGTTTCCAATCACGGCGTTGAGAATTTCACCTTCGTCAATCCGGACCCGGATATCGACGCGAAGCTCAAAGCCGAAAAGGCCGATCTTTACGATCCGGAATGGGCGGACTTCTACCATGTCTCGGATCGCTCCAATGCGGCCATGGCGGCGTTTTTGAGCGACTGGGTCAACCGCAATCTGGAGCTGGTCGACGATTATCACCCGGACATTCTGTGGTGGGACAATGGCGTCAACCTGCGCGTACTCGATCCGCTGAAGCGCTATGTGGCCGCCTATTATTATGATCGCGCCGCCCGGACAGGCCAGCAGGTGACGCTGTCGACCAAATATATCGCCATGGCCCCGTCGAACGACGATACGCAGCAGATCGGCAGCGTGATCGACTTCGAGAAGGTCGGCAAGCGCTCGCCGCCAGATATCCGCCTCGGCGGCTGGCAGGTCGATGACACGATTGGCGATGCGTCCTGGGGCTATGTCGAGGGCCTGAAGGCGCGACCGGCTTCGGTGATCGTGCCGCTTTTGATCGACACCGTGTCCAAGGGCGGCAATTACACGCTCAACATCTCGCCGCGCGCCGACGGGGTGATCCCGGACGATCAGCGAAAGACCCTGTTGGACATTGGAAAGTGGCTCGGCCGTAATGGCGAGGCCATCTACGCCACCCGGCCCTGGACGCAGTTCGGCGAGGGGGAGTGGCGGTTTACGCAAAAGGACGGCGCGGTGTACGCCATCGCGCTCAAATGGCCGGGCGCGGCGGCGACGATTGCGGCGCTGGGCGATGCGGCGGGCAAGGTCGCCTCGGTCGAGCTGATCGGCGGGGGGAAGATCGCGTTCAGGCAAACAGCGGACGGGCTGCATCTTGACCTGCCGCCAAGGCCCGACGAGATCGCCTACGCCTTTCGCATCCGCATGGCTCCTTATGAAAGCCGCCGCCAGTGAGGATCGCATTCTTATGGGGCGCGGTCTAGTTTTGGCCAGGGGCGCCTCACAAGGAGAAGCATCATGGTTGAAGCTACCCAGATCAAGGAACACGCCGAGGTCATCGGCGCTGACGGCGTGCATGTCGGCACGGTCGATCATATCGACGGGCGGCGCATCAAATTGACGAAGCGCGATTCCGGCGACGGATCGCATAAGGGCCACCACCACTATATCGACCTGGGCCTGGTCGCCGACATCGAAGGCGACAAGGTGCGGCTGTCGGCCAATGCCGATGTCGCCGTCATGCTGGAGGAAGAAGGCAGCGGCGCCGAGCGCTAAAAATCCGCCGGCGCCGACCGAGCATGGCTTTTTTTCCTACTGGCTCAGCATATTGCCGATGCCGATGATCACGGTGGAGGCGATCAAGAGACCGATGCCGAGCCAGACCGTCAGGCGCGTCTTCAGCGACGTGCCCGCCCATTCCTTCAGCGCAAAACCCCACAGGGTCGAGAACAGGATGATCGAGGCCATGTGCAGGGTCCAGGACGAGAAGCCGTAACGGCCCATCTGGCTTTCGCCCATGGTGTAGAAGAAGAACTGGAAGTACCACAGCGTGCCGCCGAAAGCCGCCAGCAGGTAGTTGACGAGCAGGGGCGGCTTTTCGCCGGTGGCGGTTCGGCCCAGCCATTCGCCCGCATTGCGGTTCTTTAAGATCAGATAGCCGCTCCAGACGAAGTTGGTGGCGAAACCGCCGATCAGCACCACGCACAAAACGGGCAGGCCCGTCCAGAGGGGACCGGTGCCGGCCTTCGCGCTCAGGGCCTTGATCGGCGCGCCCGCGTCCAGCCCGAAGGCGAAGCAGGACGACATGACGCCGCAGAACAGGGCGACCAGTATGCCGCGCGTCAGGTGGAATTCCTTCAGCCCCTCGCTTTTTTCCGGCGCTTCCTTTTCCTTGGCGTGACCGGCGGAGGCGACGACGACAATGGCGACCAGCACGATCAGGATGCCCAGCAGGGTGATCTTGCCGGACGATGTGCCCAGCAGGGTCAATAGCGCGCCATGAAACACAGGCGGCCCCACCGTGCCGATCGCCGTGGTCAGGCCCAGCGCCACCGCCATGCCGAGCGACAGGCCTAAATAGCGCATGGTCAGGCCGAAGGTCAGGCCGCCCAGGCCCCACAGCGCACCCCAGATCACGCACCACATCAGCACGTTTCTCGGCGCGGCGGCGAGCACGCCCAGCAGGTCGTGCGTCTGGATCGCGGCGAACAGCCATGGCGCGATCAGCCACGAAAAGACGCCGCCGGTCAGCCAGAAGATCTCCCACGACCACAGGCGGATGCGTTTATAGGGCACATAGAAGCTGGCCGAGGACAGACCGCCCAGCCAGTGGAAAAAGACGCCTAACAGAGGGTTGGGATTCATGATCGTTTCCTGTGGCCTTGTCCTGTTATATTTTGATTATATGCGGTAAATTCTCTCGGCATTGGCCGCGAACATGGCGTTGCGTTCATCCGGACTGAAGTCGGACGTGATCGCGTCATAGGCGTTCAACGCAGCGGCGTAAGGGTTGAACAGCTTGTCGGTCGGAAAGTCTGAGGCGAACATGACGCGGTCTGTTCCGAAGCGGTCAATCACTTCCAGAATCAGGGGGCGGATGCTGTCCATGGTCCAGCCGCGATCGTAAAAGCCCAGACCGGACACCTTGATGCTGACATGCGGCAGGGTGGCCATCAGGTGCAGGCCGCTTTTCCAGCGCGCCAGACCCTCGGCGACTTCGGACGCGATCGGCATGCCCATATGGTTGATGATGACCGGCACATTCGGAAAGCGGCTGGCCAGACGATGGGCGGCGATCATCTGGTTGGGATAGATTTGCAGGTCGAAGGACAGATGGTGCTTGCCGAGCAGCGCATAACCGTTCGCCAGAGCTTCGTCCTCCAGCAGGTCGCGCAGCGTATAGGTGCGCGCCGGATCGGGGTGCCAGTTGAGAATGTGTCGGACGCCGCGCACATTGCGGTTCTGAACGTGTTTTTCCAGCAAGGCCTCCACGCCGGGATCGTTCAGAGCGGCGAAGGCGACGATGGCGTTGGGAAAGCCGCGCCCATAGGCCATGTCCTGCAGCCAGTGCGTTTCTTTCAGCGCATCGTCGGGGTGCGCGCCCGCATCGATATGGACGAGCTTGGCGACCGGGAAACCCGTGGCGTCGCGGAAATAGTCCGACAGGCCATAGTCCAGCGCGATCGGCTCGACGCTGCCATTGGGGCCATCGGGTGAAAACGGCGGCGTCAGCCACGGGTAGCGGATATGGTCCAGTTTCCACAGGTGGACATGCGCATCGACAAACCGTTGGATCGCCATATGTTTCCTCCCTTTTCTCTCCTCCCCGCATCGTGGGGAGGGGGACCGCGAAGCGGTGGAGGGGTGTCCAACGCAACGCCCCCTCCGTCACGGCCATGATTGAAGCATCATGGCCGCGCCACCTCCCCACGCTTACGCGCAGGGAGGAGAAGATAACCCGCCCTTTTCAGGCCATCATCCGCCCGCTGCGCACGATCACAGGCATGATCAGAACGTCGTGCGCCCGCCCGACGTATCGAAGGTCGAAGCCGTGGTGAACGAGCATTCTTCCGACGCCATGAAGGTCACCATGGCCGCCGATTCCTCGACGACGCCGAGGCGGCCCATCGGAATCTTGGAGCGCATATAATCGACCTGGCTTTGCGGAAGTTGCGCCAGAATCGGCGATTCAAACGTCGCCGGTGTCAGGGCGTTGACGATCACGCCTTTCGTCGCCAGTTCCTTGCCCAAGGATTTGGTCAGGCCGATCACGCCGGCCTTGGAGGCCGAATAGGCCGAGGCGTTGGGATTGCCTTCCTTGCCAGCCACCGAAGCGACATTGACGATGCGGCCATAGCCGCCTTCGAGCATGAACGGGATGACTTCGCGGCAGCAGTAGAACAGGCCGTTGAGGTTGATGTTCATCACCTGAAGCCACGAGTCGACCGGGAATTCCCATACGGGAACGGTCGCGCCGGTAATGCCCGCCGAATTGATCAGGATGTCGATCCCGCCCAGCAGGTCCGCAGAGGTTTTGGCGGCGGCGGCGACCTGGGCCTGATCGGAGACGTCGAGCGCGACGACGCCCTTGGCGCCGGTCTCGGCCCTGGCCGCATCCAGCGCTTCGGCGTTCAGATCCCACAGGACGACCTCGCCGCCCTCGGCATGGATGCGGGCGGCGGACGCCTTGCCCAGACCCGATGCGCCGCCGGTGACGATAGCTTTGCGCCCTTTGAAACGATCAGCGTACATTATTCGATAATCTCCAGACCTTCGAGCGAGAACGGGACGACCTTGTGGCGTTGTTCGCCCAGGCCCTTGACGCCTAGATGCATCTCATCGCCCGCATTGAGGTAGATCGGGTTCGGCTTCTTGCCTTCGCCAACGCCCGGCGGCGTGCCGGTGATGACGAGATCGCCCGGCTGCAGGGTGACGAAGCGCGAAATGTAAGCGATGCACTGGGCGACATTGAAGATCAGGGTCTTGGTATTGCCGGTCTGCATACGCTGACCGTTGACGTCGAGGAACATGTCGAGGACGTGCGGATCGCCCAGTTCGTCGGGCGTGACCAGCCACGGGCCGGTCGGACAGAAGGTGTCGCAGCCCTTGCCCTTGACCCACTGCGTGCCGCGCTCCTTCTGGAAGGCGCGCTCGGAAATATCGTTGACCAGCACGTAGCCGGCGACGTGGTTCAGGGCGTCGGCCTCGTCGACATAGCGGCAGGTCTTGCCGATAATCAGGCCCAGTTCGACCTCCCAGTCCATCTTGGTCGCGTCGCGCGGCTTGATCACATCGTCATTGGGGCCGTTGAGCGCGGTGACCGATTTGGTGAAGTAGATCGGCTCAGGCGGCACCGGCAGGTTCGATTCGGCGGCGTGGTCGGCATAGTTGAGGCCGACGGCGATGATCTTGCCGATGCCGTTCACCGGCACGCCATAGCGCGGTTGGCCTTCGACCACCGGCAGCTTCATCAGGTCGACGTCCTTGAGCTTTGCCAGTTGCGACAGGCGCACCGTGTCGGGCGTCAGGTCGGCAATGACGCCGGACAGATCACGGATGCGGCCTTCGGAATCGACGAGGCCGGGCTTTTCCTGGCCCTTGGGGCCGTAGCGGCAGAGTTTCATAGGTTTGGTCCTTTCAAGGGAAAGATTGAACCACGGAAAGCACGGAAAGCACGGACAGGAAGATCGTCGGCAGGTCATCCCTGTCTTTATGACCATGTGAATGACGCGCGCCGCGCGCCGATTTACTCATGAACCTTGCCGACGAAGCGCAAATGAAGGCTGAGTTTCCGTGCTTTCCGTGTTTTCCGTGGTTCAAATCTTTTAATGCGTGTAAGGGCGGTGGAGCTTCACCTCCGGGTTCAGTTCCACACCGAAGCCTGGCTTGTCCAGCTTGTTGACATTGAGGCGGCCATTTTCCGGCACAGGCTCGCCCAGAAGCTGGGGATGGAACATCGGCGCGACGTGATCGGCCTTGGGCGCCATCATCAGGAATTCGGCGAAGGGCGAATTGTGGCGCGTGATGACGAAGTGATAGCTATAGACGCTTGAGCCATGCGGCACGACCATAATGCCGCGCGCATCCGCCATGGCCGAGATTTTCAAGAGTTCGGTGACGCCGCCGCACCAGCCGACATCGGGCTGGATCAGGTCGCAGCAGTCCATCTCCATCAGCATGCGAAAGCCCCAGCGCGTCGCCTCGTGTTCGCCGGTCGTGACCAGCATCCCGGCGGGGACGTTCATCTTCAGTTGCTGATAGCCCCAGTAATCGTCGGGCGAAATCGCCTCCTCGATCCATTTCAGACCGTATTCGGCGCAGGCATGGGCCAGACGGGTCGCATAGTTGACGTCGAGCGCCATCCAGCAGTCCCACATCAGCCAGAAGTCGTCGCCGCAGCGTGCGCGCATGTCGGCCAGCATCTCGACATTCTTTTTCAGGCCCTCGTCGCCTTCGATCGGACCATGCAGCAGCGGCATCTTGCCGCCGATAAAGCCCATTTTTTTCGCGAGGTCCGGGCGCGCGCCGGTGGCGTAGAATTGCAGCTCGTCGCGCACATTGCCGCCCAGCATGTGCCAGACCGGCTCGCCGCGCAGGCGGCCCATCAGATCCCAAAGGGCGAGGTCGACGCCGGAAATTGCGTTCACGACCAGACCCTTGCGGCCATAATATTGCGAGCCGAAATACATCTGGTCCCAGATCTTTTCGTACTCGAACGGCGAGCGGCCTTCGAGGAAGCGGGCGAAATGCTTTTCCACCAGATAGGCGGCGGGCTCTCCCCCCGTGGTGACCGCAAAGCCAACCGTGCCGTCATCGGCCTCGATTTCCACCACCAGCGTGCCCAGCACATTGATGCCGAACGACTTGCGGCTCTGGCGGTATTCCGGATAGCGGCCCATGGAGGTGGCGATATGGTTGTCGATCCAGTGGCCTTCGCCCTGGTCGTGATAGTCGGCCCCGCCGCCGCCTTCGCCGCCTTTGATAACGTGGGCGCGGACCTGCTTGATTTTGACAGGCGTAAACGATTGGGTCGGCATGGCGGTATCGGCTCGTCGGAAAAGGTGGATGATCTGTGGTGATCGATATTGATCAATGATCGACTTGTCAATGGCGCAGACGCTGTTGGCGACGATTGTGAGCATGACGCGCCGCGTTTCTTTATGCTAACGCTAACATGCTTGTGCGGCGCAGCGCAGCCACGGCGACGGGATTGGATTTTTCCCCACAATAAATGATCGTTTATGATCGAATTAATGATTGCCAATGACAAATGCCGGGCATATAACCGCCATAGTCGTTGAATTTTCAGCGTATGATTTTCCGGTCGCATCAGACATTGCGCAGTTTGCGTCACAAACAATCGACGGAAAGGCTTGCGGGGGGAATCGGGGCGCGGGGCGCTTCAGCGGCCAATAAGGTTCAAGAGTAAGACGTAGGGAAGATAGATGCTCCTGCAGGGACAACGTGTGCTGATCACAGGCGCTTCGCGCGGTATCGGACGCGCAACGGCGATCGAATGCGCGCGTCATGGCGCGAACGTCGCGATCAATGTGTTCAAGGATCCGGAGGCGACGGCGTCTCTCGTCAAGGAGATCGAGGCGCTGGGCCGCAAGATTGTGGTGTTCGATGGCGACGTCGCCGATCCGGAAAGCGCGCCCGCCTTTGTCGAGGCGGCGGTTTCAGGATTGGGCGGCGTCGATGTGCTGGTGTCGAATGCCGGCATCTGTCCGTTCCACAGCTTCCTCGACATGCCGCGCTCCACGCTTCGCCGCACCATGGAGGTCAACCTGTTCGGCGCCTATTATATGTGCCAGGCGGCGGCCAATCAGATGGTCAGGCAGGGGAACGGCGGCGCGCTGGTGGCGATTTCCTCGATCTCGGCCCTGGTCGGCGGCGAAATGCAGACCCATTACACCCCGACCAAGGCAGGCGTGCATTCGCTGATGCAATCGACCGCCGTGGCGCTTGGGCGCTATGGCATACGTTGTAACTCGGTGCTGCCCGGCACGATCGCCACGGACATCAACAAGGATGATCTGGCGGACGAAGACAAACGCAAATATATGGAAGGCCGTATTCCGCTCGGTCGTCTGGGGCGCCCGGAAGACATCGCCAAGGTGGTGGTGTTTCTGGCCTCGGATCTGGCCGGTTATGTGACCGGCGCGGCGGTTCTGACCGATGGCGGCGCCTTCGCCAATTTCCAGTAGATTCGCGTGAGGACGGCCTGCAAATGGCGTCTTTCTGCGCTTCCGGTGCTCACGTACTTGAGTACGCTGCGCTCCGGTTCTCGAAAAACACCATTTTCGTCTCGTCCTGACGCGAATCCCGTGGGCATTTGCTTGACGTAAATGGAGCTGTGAAGACTTATAGCGCCATGATCATTTCCGCTCCCACAGATTACCGCAAGGCGGCAAAGGCCAAGCTGCCGCCTTTTCTGTTTCACTATCTTGACGGCGGCTCCGGCGCAGAGACCACGCTTAACGCCAATGAAGCCGACCTGCATAAGGTCATGCTGAAACAGCGTGTGCTGAAAGGCTCCGAGCAACTCGATCTGTCGACCTCGTTTTTCGGCGTAAAGCACGATCTGCCGATCTGTCTCGCGCCGGTCGGCCTGACCGGCATGTACGCCCGGCGCGGCGAGGTGCAGGCGGCGCGCGCGGCGGCTTCGCGTAATATCCCGTTCATTCAGTCCACAGTCAGCGTCTGTTCGCTGAAAGAGGTCGCCGATCAGTCGCCGAAACCGATCTGGTTCCAGCTTTACGTGCTGAAGGATCGCGGCTTCATGGCCGATGTGCTGCAAAGGGCCAGGGCGCTGGGCGCGGCGACCCTGGTGTTCACCGTCGATATGCCGGTGCCGGGGTCGCGCTATCGCGACGCACATTCGGGCATGAGCGGGCCAAACGCGGCTTTGCGCCGCATCTGGCAGGCGATGACGCATCCGGAGTGGGCCTGGGATGTCGGCGTCATGGGCCGTCCGCATGATCTTGGCAATATCTCGGCCTATCGCGGCGCGGCGACCGGCCTTGAGGACTATATCGGCTGGCTGGGCTCGAACTTCGATCCGGGCATTGCATGGTCGGACCTGCAATGGATTCGCGACGCCTGGGACGGGCCGATGGTGATCAAGGGCATTCTCGATCCGCAGGACGCAAAAGACGCCAAAGCCTTCGGCGCGGACGGGCTTGTGGTGTCCAATCACGGCGGGCGGCAACTGGACGGCGCCATGTCGTCGGCGCGCGCTCTGCCGATGATTGCCGAGGCGGTGAAGGGCGACATGACGATCTTCGCCGATGGCGGCGTGCGCACCGGGCTGGACGTCATGCGCATGCTGGCGCTCGGCGCGGACGGCGTGCTGATCGGGCGCGCCTTCGTCTATGCGCTGGCGGCGGCGGGAGAGGCGGGGGTGAAGAACTTGCTGGCCCTGCTGGAGAAGGATATGAAGACCTGCATGGTGCTGACGGGCTGCAAATCGATTGCCGATATCGGCTCTGAGAGCCTGGCGCTGTAATGCGTTTCGACGTGCGTGGTTTCGGCGCGAAGGGCGATGGCGAAACGCTCGACACGGACGCGATCCGCGCCGCCATCGCCGCCGCAGGGCCGGGCGACATGGTCGTGTTCGACAAGGGGCATTATCTCAGCTTTTCCATAGAGTTGAAAAGCCATCTTCATCTTGTTTTCGAGGAAGACTGCGTGCTGGAGGCCGCTGATCCGAAGCGGCATGACGGCCATTACGCCGCCGCCGAGGACAATCCGTTCGACCTCTATCAGGATTTTGGCCACAGCCATTGGCGCAACAGCCTGATCTATGGCGTCGATGTCGAGGACGTGACGCTGTCCGGGCCGGGCCGGATCGACGGGCGCGGCCTGACGCGCGAGGGGCCGGGTTCGCGCTGGCGCAAGCAGGCGGGCGAGTTTCCCGAAAGCATGCGCGGCATGTCGATTGAAGAGATGGCCGTCTTGTCGCCGCACGAGGCCGAGATGGCGGGGCAGGGCAATAAGGCCATCGCCTTCTGCCGTGCAAGCAGCGTGACGATTCGCGATCTGAGCATCGTCAATGGCGGGCATTTCGCCGTGCTGGCGACCGGCGTGGACGACCTGCTTCTGGAAAATCTCAACATTGACAGTAATCGCGACGGGATCGACATCGACGGCTGCCGCCGGGTGATCGTACGCGGCTGTCGGGTCAATACGCCGAATGACGACGCCATCGTGCTCAAGTCGAGCTTCGCGCTGGGCGAGCGGCGGCCTTGCGAGGACGTGCTGATCGAGGATTGCGCGGTGTCGGGCTTCGATCCCGGCACGATGATCGACGGGACGCGCGGGCGCACGCAGATGTTTTCGCCGGATCGGGATCGCGTCACGGGGCGGATCAAGATCGGCACCGAATCGAGCGGCGATTTCCGGCGCATCAAAATCAACCGTTGCTTATTTGAGCGCTCGCGCGGGCTGGCGCTGGAAACGGTCGATGGCGGGGTGATCGAGGATGTCGAGGCGGCGAATCTCAGCTTGCGCGAGGTGACGACGGCGCCTTTGTTTCTGCGGCTGGGGGCCCGGTTGCGCGCGCCGGAAGGGGCGGTTCCGGGCGCGATCCGGCGCGTGGTCATCCGCGACATGATGGCGGAGGATATCTTGCCCGATTACAGCGCCCTGATCGTCGGCATGGAGGGCCATCCCATTGAGGATGTGACGCTGGAGCGGGTGCGTCTGACCTATCGCGGCGGCGGCGCGGCGCTGGATGCCTCACCGCCGGAAAAAGACGACGCCTATCCTGAGCCGTCCATGTTCGGACGCACGCTCGCCTGGGGACTGTGGACGCGGCATGTGCGCGGCCTGACGCTTAAGGATGTGGCGCTGAGCGCGCAAACGTCCGACGCGCGCCCGCGGACCCTGTTCGAGGATACGACGCTTCACGAGAGCGGGGCGTAGTGTTAAACTGAGCGGAAATGTGAGGATTTCCGTCATGGCCGACGACGTTCAGTTCAACATCACCCTGCCCGAAGACCTGGCGCGGCTGGTGCGCGACAAGGTGGACTCGGGCGAATACGCTGACGTCAACGATGTCATCGTCGATGGCCTGCGCGGTTTGCAGGAGCAGAATCTGCCGCTGGAAGCATGGCTGCGCGACGAGGTGGTTCCGGCCTATGACGCCATGCAGGCCGATCCTTCGCGCGGTCTGACGCCCGACGAGGTGCGCGCCCGTCTGGCGGAGTCCCGCGCGGCGCGTGGCGTTTGATCTATCCGGTCATTTTCGCGCCGGAAGCTTTCGCCCAGCTCGATGCTCTGCAAGCCTATATCGCCGTCGTCGACGCGCCAATGGCGGCGAAAAGGTTTGTCGACGAGATTGTCGATTATTGCCTCCGTTTCGATCAGTTTCCCATGCGTGGCGTAGCGCGTGAAGACCTGCGTCCGGGGCTGCGTCTGATCGGCTACCGCCGCAGAGCAACGATCGCCTTCTCGGTGAAACCGGATCGGGTCGATATTCTCGGCGTCTTCTACGGCGGTCAGAACATAGAGGCGGCGTTCGGCGCGGATGATTAGAGCGTTTCCCCAAAAAGTGGTTCCACTTTTTG
>DATMTF010000276.1:0-14620 GCA_035565015.1 Asticcacaulis sp.
CGGGGGAGCCTTGGGTGAAGGAGGGGGACCGCGAAGCGGTGGGAGGGGGACATCCGCGTCCTGATCAGGCATATTCCTGAATCGGACGCACATCCAGCGCTTCCTTCGACCCCGAAGCGATGGCGCGCGCCGCCGCGACGGCGCCGGAGGCCGTTGTGTAATAAGGAATCTTCATCATCAGCGTGGTGCGGCGGATCGAGAAAGAGTCGGCCAGGGACTGCTTGCCCTCGGTGGTGTTGAACACCAGAGCGACCTCGCCGTTCTTGATGGCGTCGAGAATGTTCGGGCGGCCTTCCAGCACCTTCTTGACGCGCTCGACGCTCAGACCGTGTTCGGCCAGATAGTCGCAGGTGCCGCCGGTGGCCACGACCTTGAAGCCGAGATCGAGCAGGGTCTTGACCGGCTCGATGATGACCGGCTTGTCCTGATCCTTGACTGAGACGAACACCGTGCCGGAGGTCGGCAGCTTGACGCCCGAACCTAACTGGCTCTTGGCGAAGGCGCGTGAAAAGGCGTCGATCATGTCTTCGCCGTCACGCGCCCAGTCGAGCCCCATGACCTCGCCGGTCGAGCGCATTTCCGGGCCCAGCACCGTATCTACATTGGCGAAGCGCGCGAACGGGAACACCGCCTCCTTGACCGCGACGTGGCGATAATCGCGCGGCTTGAGGTCAAAGCCCGACAGAGGCTGGTTCGCCATCACCTTGGCGGCGATGCCGGCCAGCGGCTTGCCGAGCGTCTTGGCGACGAAGGGCACGGTGCGCGAGGCGCGCGGATTGACTTCCAGCACAAAGATCTGCGGGTCCGTGTACGGATTCAGGATCGCATACTGCACATTCATCAGGCCCTTGACCTTCAGCGCGCGCGCCAGCTCGACCGTCTGACGCTCCAGCTCCTTGACCGTTTCGGCTTTCAGCGAAAACGGCGGCAGCGAACAGGCCGAGTCGCCCGAATGCACACCCGCCTCCTCGATATGCTCCATAATGCCGGCGACGAAGACGCCGGTTTCGTCGGCCAGCGCGTCGGCGTCGACCTCGATGGCGGCGGACAGGTACTGGTCGATCAGCACGGGCGAATCGCCCGACACCTGCACGGCTTCGCGCACATAGCGCGCCAGTTGCTCGTCGTCGCGGATGATCTCCATGGCGCGACCGCCCAGCACATAGGACGGACGGATGACGATCGGATAGCCGACGCTGTGCGCGGCTTCAAAGGCTTCTTCGGGGGTGCGCGCAATGGCGTTGACCGGCTGGGTCAGGCCGATCTGTTTCAGCAATTGCTGGAAGCGTTCGCGATCTTCGGCCAGGTCGATGGCGTCGGGCGAGGTGCCGAGGATCGGAATGCCCTCATCCTCCAGCGCCTGCGCCAGTTTCAGCGGCGTCTGACCGCCGAACTGCACGACCACGCCCTGCAAATCGCCCTTCGACATTTCGACATGGATCAGCTCCAGCACGTCCTCGGCCGTCAGCGGCTCGAAATAGAGGCGGTCGGAGGTGTCGTAATCGGTCGAGACGGTTTCGGGGTTGCAGTTCACCATGATGGCCTCAAGCCCCATATCCTTGAAGGCGAAGGCGGCGTGGCAGCAGCAATAGTCGAACTCGATGCCTTGCCCGATCCGGTTCGGACCGCCGCCGAGAATGATCGCCTTCTTGTGGTCCGACGGCGCGGCCTCGCATTCGGGAATCTGACCCAGGGCGCCCGATTCGTAGGTCGAATACATGTAGGCAGTCGAGGAGGCGAATTCGGCGGCGCAGGTGTCGATGCGCTTGAACACCGGACGCACATTCAGCGTCTGGCGAGCCGTGCGCACCTCGGTTTCGCCCTTGCCGGTCAGATGCGCGAGGCGCTTGTCCGAGAAGCCCATCGCTTTCAGTGTACGGAAGGACCGCGCGTCCTTCGGCAGGCCCAGCGCGCCGATCTTGCTTTCTTCGGCGACGATGGCCTCGATCTGACGCAGGAACCAGGGCTCGTAATGGCAGGCGGCGTTGATCTCCTCAACGCTCAAACCATGGCGGAAGGCTTGCGCGATCACGCGCAGGCGGTCGGGCGTCGGACGGCCCAGTTCGCGGATCACGGCTTCGCGCACCGCGTGCGGCTCGGCATTGTCCGTACCCGGAATATGGACTTCATCAAAGCCCGACAGGCCGGTTTCCAGACCGCGCAGCGCCTTCTGCACCGACTCGGCGAAGGTGCGGCCGATGGCCATGACCTCGCCGACCGACTTCATCGAGGTGCCGAGCAAAGGCTCCGAACCCGGATATTTCTCGAAGGCGAAACGCGGAATCTTGGTGACGACATAGTCGATGCTCGGCTCGAACGAGGCGGGCGTCGTCTTGGTGATGTCGTTGGACAGCTCATCCAGCGTATAGCCGACGGCCAGCTTGGCGGCGATCTTGGCGATGGGAAAGCCCGTGGCCTTGGACGCCAGCGCCGAGGAGCGCGACACGCGCGGATTCATCTCGATCACGATCATGCGGCCATCGGCGGGATTGAGCGCGAACTGCACGTTCGAGCCGCCGGTTTCGACGCCGATCTCACGCAGGACCGCCAGCGAGGCCGAGCGCATGATCTGATATTCCTTGTCGGTCAGGGTCAGGGCCGGGGCGACCGTGATCGAATCGCCGGTATGCACGCCCATCGGATCGACGTTTTCGATCGAGCAGACGATGATGCAGTTGTCCGCCTTGTCGCGCACCACCTCCATCTCGTACTCCTTCCAGCCGAGGATCGATTCTTCGATCAGCACCTCGGTGGTCGGCGACAGGTCGAGGCCGCGCTCGACGATCTCCTTGAATTCTTCCTGATTGAAGGCGATGCCGCCGCCGGTCCCGGCCAGGGTGAAGGACGGGCGGATGACGGCGGGCAGGCCGCCAATCGTCTTCAGCGCCTCATAAGCCTCGTCCATCGAATGCGCGACGGCGGACTTGGCCGATTCCAGCCCCAGCTTGTCCATGGCGTCGCGGAACTTCTGCCGGTCCTCGGCCTTGTCGATGACCTCGGCCTTGGCGCCGATCATCTCGACGCCGTATTTTTCCAGCACGCCCATATTTTCCAGCGCCAGCGCCGTATTGAGCGCCGTCTGGCCGCCCATGGTCGGCAACAGCGCGTCGGGGCGTTCCTTGGCGATGATTTTTTCGACAAATTCCGGCGTGATCGGCTCGATATAGGTGGCGTCGGCCACGTCCGGGTCGGTCATGATCGTGGCCGGATTGGAATTGACCAGAATGATGCGATAGCCTTCCTGACGCAGCGCCTTGCAGGCCTGAACGCCGGAATAGTCGAACTCGCAGGCCTGTCCGATCACAATGGGGCCGGCGCCGATGATCAGGATGGATTTCAGGTCTGTGCGTTTGGGCATCTTTTTCTTCCGGTCTTTCGTTACACAAATACGCCCCGAAACCGCATAACGGCAGGGCAGAAAAAAAGGCTCAGGCCATGTCGAGGACGTGGTCGAGTTTGCAGCGAGCCATGCGGCTCTTTAAGTTTTCAGGCTAAGCGGTGGCTATAGGGGGTTAGGGAAGGGGATGCAAGGCGTTATTTCGGCAAATTCGCCGCCTCCCATCACAGAGTCGCGGGCTTTGTAACAGAGCGGTCCATGATCTCCGATGACAAGAGAACGCGGTTATGCCATGGTCGCGCGCTGAGTTTGGGGAGATGAAAATGGCGGCGGTCTGGTTTCTGCGCTTCGGCGTCGTATTTGCGGTTGTGGGCATGGGGCTGGGGATCGCCATGGGCGCCAGCCATGACTTCACCCTGGCGCCGGTGCATGCCCATATCAATCTGGTCGGCTGGGTGTCGATGTTCCTGGCGGGATTGTTCTACCATACCCATCCGCGCGCCGAAGGTTTCTGGTCACGCCTGCACCTGTTCGTGGCGGTTCCGGCCATGCTGGTGCTGGTGACGGGCATCTATGGCGCGCAGACCAATGCGGCCTGGGGTGTGCCCGTCGCCATTGCCGGTTCGCTGGCAGTGATCATCGCCATGATCCTGTTCGCGGGGATCGTGTTCGCCTTCACCGGCAAACGCTTGACGCAAGCCTGACTGCGACGCACTTGAGTCAGATCAAGGACGCCTGCGCCCTATTGTGATGTCCTGCCCGCTTTCTGGCCCTGCTAAGGCCGCACAGGCCGGACATACAGGGGCGACGACATGGCGCAGCGCATACTGATCATCAACGGCAATCCGGCGCGCGAGCGCGTCAGCTTCAGCGAAGCCCTGGCCGATAGCTATCGCGAGGGCGCCGAATCGAAAGGGCGCAACGTGCAGACCCTGCATCTGGCCCGGCTGGTCTTCGATCCGATCCTGCACGAAGGCTATCATGGGGAGCAGGCAAGCGAACCCGACATCGCCGCCGCGCGCGACCTGATCGCCTGGGCGGAGCATATCGTCTTCATCTATCCGATGTGGCAGTTCAATATACCGGCGCTGCTGAAGGGGTTTTGCGAGCGCACGCTGACGCCCGGTTTCGCCTACAGTCTGGACGCGAAAAACCCGCTCGACGCGGCCCTGCTCAAGGGGCGTTCGGCGCGCATCATCCAGACCATGGGCATGCCGGGCGTGCTTTACGATACCCTGTTCGGCGCCCATGGCGGCAAGGCGTTTCAATCCCTGTTGAAATTCACCGGACTGGCGCCGGTGCGCGCCAGCTATCTCGGTCTGATCGAGGGCGGAGACGAGGGGCGGCAGAGGCATCTGGCCCATGTCCAGGCGCTTGGCCGGACCGCCAGGTGACGCGGCCGGGACGTTACGCCGTCACCTTCGCCTGACGCATGTTCTCGGCGAAGCGCTCGAACAGATAAAGCGAATCGACCGGGCCGGGCGAGGCTTCGGGGTGGTGCTGGACGCTGAACACCGGCTTATTGGCAAGCGCGATGCCGCAGTTGGAGCCGTCGAACAAAGACACATGCGTCTCGACCACGCCTTCTGGTAAGGACTCGCGGTCGACCGCGAAACCGTGGTTCATCGACACGATCTCGACCTTGCCGGTGGTGACGTCCTTGACCGGGTGGTTGGCGCCGTGGTGGCCCTGCTCCATCTTGATCGTCTGCGCGCCCAGCGCAATGGCCAGCATCTGGTGGCCGAGGCAGATGCCGAACACCGGCACGCCGGACGCGACCAGCTTTTTGATCTCCGGCACGGCATATTCGCCGGTCGCCGCCGGATCGCCGGGACCGTTGGATAAAAGCACGCCGTCGGGTTTCAGCGCCAGCACCTCGTCCGCCGTAGTCTTGGCCGGGACGATGCGCACCTCGGCGCCGATGTCCACCAGCGCGCGCAATATGTTCTGCTTGACGCCATAGTCGATGACCACGACCTTGAATTTATGGTCGTTACGATGCGTGAAGCCTTCGCCCCAGCGCCACAGATCAGTGTCATAGGTTTGCGACTGGGCGGTGGTGGCCTCCACGGCCAGGTCGAGGCCGTTCAGTCCCTTCCACGCCTTCGCCTTTGCGATCAGGGCCGGGATGTCGAACTTCCCGTCCGGATCGTGGGCGATAACGCCGTGCGGCATGCCATGCTCGCGGATTTTCTTGGTCAGGCTGCGCGTGTCGATGCCGGAAATGGCGACCACGCCGCGCGACTTCATCCAGTCGTCGAAGCTCATATCCGACCGCCAGTTGGCCGGGGCGGTCGGCGCGTCGCGGAAGATCGCGCCCTTGGCGGCGCGCTTGGGGTCATTACCCAGTTGCTCGACATCCTCAGCATTAACGCCGACATTGCCGACATGCGGGAAGGTGAAGGCGACGATCTGCTCCATATAGGACGGATCGGTCAGGATCTCCTGATAGCCGGTCATGGCGGTATTGAAGCAGACCTCGCCCAGCGCATCGCCGACCGCGCCGCAGCCGAGGCCCTGATAGACCGTGCCGTCCGACAGGACCAGAACCCCTGTGCAGCCTTCGAGCAAATCAGTGGTCATGCGGGTTCATCTCCTTAAAAGGGCGTCGGGGCAGGCTTGCGGGTAAACGGCCGCACGCATAGGGACTGCGCCCCTTCAAGTCAATTGTTAATCGCGCGCCGCCGGGCGTTTACGCATCACGTCCTGTAAGCAACCACATTGCGCGATGGTTACAAATGTGACACGACTTCGTCACCACAATGGATGAGGGGCTTCCCATGACACGGTTTCAGCGTTTGCTCACCTCCACGGCGCTGGTCGCCGCTGCGTTTTGCGCCTCGCACGCCTTCGCCGCCACGGCCATCGACGCCGAGGCCGACGCCTTTCTGAAACAGTCGGTGCTGACCGCTACGGACAAGGCGGTGATCGACGCGCGCTGCCAAGCGGCGCTTGACTTAGGCGATAAGGCCAGGACCGAGCTGGAGAGCCATACCGGTCCGGCCACGGTGGCGGGCGATTTTCAGGCTTTCGACACGCTGAGCCTGATCGTCGGCGACGCCTCGAACGAGCTTTATCTCGTTTCGGAGACCAGCACCTCAAAGGACGTGCGCGACGCCGCCGAGGCCTGTCTGCCGAAACTGTCCGACCTCGGCACAGCCATATCCCTGTCGCGCCCGATCTATGACCGGCTGGCCGCGATCCCGACCAAGGGACTGGACGAAAAGACCGCCTATATTATCGGCAAGACCCTGACCCAGTACAAACTGGCCGGCGTCGATAAGGACGAGGCCACGCGCGCCAAGATTACTGAACTGCAAAAGGCGATCACCGCGACCGGCCTGCAATTCGACGGCAATATCCGCGACGATACGGGCGACATCGCGCTGAAACCTGAAGACCTTAAGGGCCTGCCGCAGGACTATATCGACGCGCATAAGCCGGGCGCCGACGGCATGGTGCATATCACCTTCGCCTATCCCGACATCTTCCCGCTTCTCGACTTCGCCGACTCCAGAGAGGTGCGCAAAAAGGTGTCGAGCGCCTTCCGCAATCGCGGCTATCCGGCCAATGAGACGACGCTGAAAACCCTGCTTCAGGAGCGCTACGACCTGGCCAAAACGCTTGGCTATGACGATTACGCCGCCCTGATCACCGCCGACAAGATGATCGGTTCGGAGCAGCACGCCGCACAGTTTCTCGACGATATGAACGCCGCCGCCGCGCCGGGCGCCAAGGCCGATTACGACGAGCTGCTGGCCTTCGGAAAGACGGTCGATCCGTCGATCACGACCTTGCAAAGCTATGACGTCTCCTATCTGGAGAACAAGTTGCGCAAGGCGAAATACGATGTCGATGCGGCGCAGGTGCGTCAGTATTTTACGCTCGCCAAGTCGCGCGCGGGCATCTTCCAGCTTGTCCACGACCTGTTCGGCGCCGACATCAAGCCGTGGGACGCGCCCGTCTGGGCGCCGGACGTCACCGCCTGGTCGATCTATGACGGCGACAGATTGGTCGGGCATTTCTATCTCGATCTCAGCCCGCGCGACGGCAAGTACAACCACGCCGCCCAGTTCCCGATCCGCACCGGCGTCGAAGGGCGGCAAATCCCGGTCGGCGCGCTGGTCACCAACTTCCCGGCAAGCGGGCCGATGGATCATGACGACGTGACCACCTTCCTGCACGAGTTCGGCCACCTGATCCACGACATGTATTCGGGCCATACCCAATATGCGTCGCAGTCGATGAACAGCCTGCAATGGGACTTCATCGAGGCGCCGTCGCAATTGCTGGAGGAATGGACCTGGGACTACGACACGCTCAAACAGTTCGCCTCCGATCCTGAGGGGCATCCGATCCCGGAAGACCTCGTCAAGCGCATGAATCAGGGCCGTCATTTCGGCGAGGCGATTCAATGGAAGGGGCAACTGGCCTATTCGGCGGTGTCGCTCAACTTCTACAACCGCGCGCCCGATTTCGATCTGACGACGATGTATAATGAGCAGATCAGCCGCTATTCGCTGTTCCCTCCCGTGCCGGACACGCACCCTTACGCCAGTTTCGGCCACCTGAACGGCTATTCGGCGATCTACTACACCTATGTCTGGTCAAAGGCGATCGCACTCGACCTGTTCACCCAGTTCCAGAAGGACGGCATGAGGAACCCGGCCATCGCCGTGCGCTATCGCAAGCTGGTGCTGGAGCCGGGCGGGTCGGAAGACGCCAATGAGCTGATCCAGAACTTCCTCGGTCGCCCGATGAGTCTGGAAGCGTTCAAAGACGAACTGCAAAAGAAATAGGCGAAACTATAGCCTTCCTTCTTGAAACGGGAGGAAGGCGCTATTTCAGGATTCTACCAGATCGAGACGCTTTTCGATGCGATCAATGCGGAACTCGACACGGTCCATTTTCACGGCAATATCCGCCAGACGCACAGCATTGTGCGCATCGGATTGTTCAAGATGTCCAACGCGCGTAACCAGATCGTTCACGCGTTCAAGAACGCGATCCAGCTTTTCGTCCACGCGCCGCAACATAAGCAGCGTCAGATTTTCAGGTTCGGACATTCAAATCTCCTGCATCTCCAGTTTAGCTCATGGACAGATAGGGGTCAAACCCTCGCACATCCGGCGAAAATACGGTTGCGGCGCATTGCGCTTCCGTTCCGAAGGGTTCATGAGAACCCCGAAAGGGAAGCCTCATGCGCCGTATCATCCTCGGATTTTTCGTAGTCCTGTTTGTCGGCGTCTTCACCGCACTCGGCGTCTGGCAGGTGCAGAGGCTGGCCTGGAAGACCGATCTGATCGCGCGCGTTAATGCCCGCGTCCACGCGCCTGCGATTCCTGCGCCGACAAACTGGAGCGCAGTGACGCGGGCGACCGACGAATACCGCCATGTCCGCGTCAACGGCCATTTCCTCAATGCTGACGAATCAGAGGTCTATACCTTAAGCGAACTGGGCGCCGGCTACTGGGTGATGACGCCGCTGAAGACCGATGACGGGCGCATCATCTATATCAATCGCGGCTTCGTCACCGAGGACAAGAAGGCCACGAAAACCCGCCCGCAAGGCCAATTGGACGGCGAGGTCACGGTGACCGGCCTGCTGCGCCTGCCGGAGGTCAAGGGCTGGCTGTTCCAGCAGCCGAACGACCCGGCGCAGGATATGTGGTATCGCCGCGACGTGCAGCAGATGGCCAATGCGCACCATCTCGGTCCGGTCGCCCCCTATTTCATCGACGCCGACGCGAGCGTGATTCCCGGCGGCTGGCCCAAAGGCGGCCTGACCGTGATCCGCTTCCCCAACAGCCACCTACAATATGCGATCACCTGGTTCTCCCTGGCCATTCTTCTGGCAGGCGCTTCGATCTGGATGACCTGGTTCCGCAAACCGGAGGACGGTGAAGACAGTATTTAACCAGAAAACACGGATGGAGCAAACGCGGCGATCTGTGTCCGTTTACGGGCCAGTATCCGTGCTTTCCGTGGTTAAATGCCTTAAAACGCTGGCTTCGCCGTCGCCCTGATCCCGTCCGGGCCATTGATCACGTCCTGACCATGTTGAGTCAGCTCGGCCCGGCCATAGCGCTTCGACATATCCAGCACCTGCGACGGCCCGCCATTGCCTTTCCAGCTCCAGGCGATCCAGCCGATGCCCAACGCCTGCGCGCGTTGCATCAGATAGAGGTGATCGACAGCCGCCCCGTCCTCGACCAATTGGCTGGAACCGAATTCGCCGAGCAGGAAGGGCAGGCCGGTGGCCTGCAAAGCCGCCAGATTGGCGTCGATTCTGGCATGATCCGCCCACGGACGATTATAGGCGTGGACGCTGAAGATCGTATTGTGCAAAGGATCGGCGGCCTCCAGCGTCGCGCCGCGCCCGTCGGTGAAGCTGGCCGGGTTCTGACCGCAATCGGCCGCGTCGATCACCAGCGGCATGCGATAACCGCGCGCCCGCAAGGCCCCGATCAGTTCGCGATAGGTCGCCAGATAGTCGCGGAAACCGTTATTGGAGCTTCCCCATTCATTAGCGATGTTGAGCATCAGATAGGGTTGGTATTTGCGGTCCAGCAGCACCTGGCTCCAGCGCCCCCGCCACAGATCCTGCGCATAGCGGCGCAAAACGTCGCTGTCATGGCCGCAGGTGACATCCTTCTCCCACAACATCACCATGACCGGCGTTTTCAGCCGCACGGCGCGATTGAGCGCGCGGCGCAGATCGTGCGCCGAGGTATCGGCGCGCAGCTCCAGCCGGATGATATTGGCGCCCTGATCATGAAGGACGGCGAGGGCCGGATAGGCGGTTCTGGGCCGGTCGCCATATTGCAGATTGATCCCGCGCGCGACAAAGGGCTGGCCGCCGGGCGTCAGGATGGCGTCGCCCTGCACATGAAACACCGGCGGCGGCGCCTGGTCCGCGAACAGGCCGAACCGATCCCGCCACAGGCTCGCGCAGCCCGCCAGCCCCAGCAGCAGGAGATTGGCGGTCAGCAGGACAACGCTCAGGCGTGTTATGCGCAGCTTCATGTCGCGCAGCCTGCCAAAAAAGCCTGAAGGAGGCTTAAACGAATCTTCGCAAACCCGCCGCGTTTCGCCTATAGTCGCGGCGTGCGTTTCGACGATCATTTCCTGGACGAACTCAAATCTCGCCTGAAGCCCTCGGAGGTCATCGGCAAGAGCGTCAAGCTGCGCCGTCAGGGGCGCGAATATGTCGGCCTGTCGCCCTTCACCAAGGAAAAGACGCCCTCCTTCTACGTCAACGACCAGAAGGGCCAGTTCTTCGATTTTTCGTCCGGCAGGAATGGCGACATCATCTCCTTCGTGCAGGAGACCGAGCGTTTAGGCTTCAATGAGGCGGTCGAAAAGCTGGCGGGCATGGCGGGCATGGCCCTGCCTGCGGTCACGCCGCAGGCCATCGCCGCCGACATGAAACGGCAGGGTTTGGGCGACTGGATGGAGCTGGCGCACGCCTGGTTCATGGCGCGGCTGCGCGACCGGACGCCCGCCGCCCAGAACGCCCGCGACTATCTGGTCAAGCGCGGCCTCAGCGACGCCGACGTCGCCGCCTTCGGACTTGGCTATGCGCCGCGCGACCATACGGCGCTCAAGGACGCCCTGGTGCAGAAGGGCGCGAAAGTCTCCGAACTGGTTGAATGCGGCCTCCTGATCGAGGTCGAAGGCAAGGCGCCCTATGACCGCTTCCGCGACCGGCTGATCTTTCCCATAGCCGACCAGCGCGGACGCATCGTCTCGTTCGGCGGACGCGCGCTCAGCCCGGATGAGAAGGCGAAATATCTCAACGGCCCGGAAACGCCTTTGTTCCACAAAGGGCATATGCTGTTCGGCCTGCCCGGCGCGGTGAAGCTGCTCGGCGCCGAAGAAACCGGCGCCGATCTCGTGGTGGTCGAAGGCTATATGGACGTGCTGGCCTGTCAGAGGGCCAAGGTCGCCGCCGTCGCGCCGATGGGCACCGCCCTGACCGAGGAGCAGATCGAGCTTCTGTGGCGGCGGCATCACGAGCCGGTGCTGTGCTTCGACGGCGACGCAGCGGGCCAGAGGGCTGCTTATCGCGCCCTCGACCGGGCCCTGCCGAAACTGCGGCCGGGGCGGTCTTTCCGCGTCTGCCTGCTGACCGGCGGCAAAGACCCGGACGAAATCCTGCGTGAAAAGGGCGCCTTGGCCCTGCGCGAAGCGTTGAAAGACACCAAGCCGTTCGTCGAGGTGTTGTTCCAGCGCGAGATGGAGCTTGAGCCGCTCGATACGCCCGAACGCAAGGCGGGCTTCAAGAAGCGGCTGCGGCAACTGGCCGCGCAGATCGAGGACAAGGATCTGGCCGAAGCCTATCGCGAAGACCTGCTGGGCCGTTACACGCAGTTGACCGCGCCCCAACGCTCGGCGCCCGCCTTTGCCGACGGTCCGGCGCCGCGCCGGGAATGGCGGCCTTCTTTCCGCAAGGGCGAACCCTTTATCCCGCCGGTCCTGCCGGAGTCGAAACTGGCCGCGCATAACCTCGCAACCGCGCTCGACCCGACCGCCGCCGCCCTGGCGCAGGGCCTGCTCGACCATCCCGACTGGATGGACGATCAGGTCGAGGGGCTTGAGGCCTACGGCTTCGGCGATCCGGCGCTCGATTCGCTGGCGCGCGCGCTGGTGGCCCTGAGTTTTGGCCATTCAGGGCTTGACAGAGAAACCTTGAGTCGCCATCTGCACAGGCAAGGACTTGGAGCATTACTCGGCGAGATCCAAAAGGCGGCCTTAAAATCCGGCGCGCCCTTCCTGACGGAGCCATCTCAAGCCGATGCCCACGCCCGCTGGCTACAGGCGTTCAACGCGGTTTCGCGTTTGACGGCCTTGGACCGCGCCTTGAATTCCGCTCGCGATCAGGTGGGTACGGAATTTTTTTCGCGGCTCAAGCTCGAACGCGACGGGCTGCGGCGATCCTTGCGAAGCGGACATATCTGGCAGGATTTGGATACGAAGGCATCGGGCTGATGCGTTTAACACCTTGGTAAAGTTAAGACTTCGTTGAAGAAAATCCTGAATATACACATGTGCGACCTGACGCTGTCTTGGCGGGGCGCGGAGATGACGATGAATTTGACAGCCTTTTCGAGTGTGGCAGAATGAGCACAGCGACGGAAAAACCTGAAGCCGAGACCTCGTCCGACGGGCCGTTGCTCGACCTGACCGACTCCGCCGTCAAGAAGTTCATCAAGGCCGCCAAGGCGCGCGGCTATGTGACGATGGACGAGCTGAACAAGGTTCTGCCTTCGGAAGAATTCACCTCGGAGCAGATCGAAGACACCCTGGCCATGCTCACCGAAATGGGCGTGAACGTCATCGAGTCCGAAGAAGAAGCGACCGAAGGCGGCGAAGTCGCGGTGCGCGAAGAAGCCGGGGCGGTCGCGACGACCGAAAAGACCTCCGCCTATGACCGCACCGACGATCCCGTGCGCATGTATTTGCGCGAAATGGGCTCGGTCGAGCTTCTGTCGCGCGAAGGCGAAATCGCCATCGCCAAGCGCATCGAGGCCGGTCGCGACACCATGATCCGCGGCCTGTGCGAATCGGCCCTGACCTTCGAAGCCATCATGGTGTGGCGCGAGGAGCTGGCCTCCGGCCGCATCCTGCTGCGCGAAATCATCGATCTGGAGGGCACCTATGGCGGCGGCCCGAACGACGGCCCGCCCGCGGGCGGCGACGATGAGGACGAAGACGGCGCGCCCGACAGCGACGTGATCGCCGCGCCCGCGCCCAAGGTCGAAGTCAAGCCGGAACCCAAGCCAGAGCCTAAACCCGAACCGGTCAAGGCCGAGAAGGCCGCTGCGCCCAGGGTCAAGTCCTCCGACGACGAGGATGACGACGACTACGTCCCGATGGACGAAGAAGAGAAGAAGCCCGAACCCGAAGAAGAGGATGAGGACGACTTCGACGACGGCGCCGGGCCTTCGGTGTCGGCGATGGAATCGGAGCTGCGCGAAGGCGTGATGGCGACGCTCGACGCCATTGCGGGAGAGTTCGAGACCTACCGCCGCACACAGGAAAAGATGCTGACCGCCAAGCTGGAAGGCGCGCCCCTGGCCGCCGAGGACCGGCAGGCCTATGACGACGTCACTTCGGCGATCACCCGTCACCTCAAGACGCTCAAGCTTAACAACCAGCGGATCGAAGCCCTGGTCGAACAGCTCTATGCGATCAATAAGCGCCTGATCGGCCTCGAAGGCCGTCTGTTGCGTCTGGCCGATTCCTACGGCATTTCGCGCACCGAATTCCTGACCGCCTATTATTCTCGCGAGCTGGACCCGGCCTGGTGCGACAAGGTGCGCGACATGGGCGTGCGCTGGCAGAAGTTCGTCGATAACGAAGCCGCCGCCATCAACCGCATCCGCGGCGAGGTCACGCAACTGGCCACCGATATGGGCGTGGCGGTCGATGACTTCCGCCGCATCGTCGGCACGGTGCAGAAGGGCGAGCGCGAAGCGCGTCAGGCCAAGACCGAAATGGTCGAGGCCAACCTGCGCCTCGTCATCTCCATCGCCAAGAAATACACCAATCGCGGCCTGCAATTCCTCGACCTCATTCAGGAAGGCAATATCGGCCTGATGAAGGCGGTCGATAAGTTCGAATATCGCCGCGGCTACAAGTTCTCGACCTATGCGACCTGGTGGATCCGTCAGGCGATCACGCGCAGCATCGCCGATCAGGCGCGCACCATCCGCATCCCGGTGCATATGATCGAGACGATCAACAAGATCGTACGCACCTCGCGCCAGATGCTGCACGAAATCGGACGCGAGCCGACGCCGGAGGAACTGGCCGAGAAACTGGCCATGCCGCTGGAAAAGGTGCGCAAGGTCTTGAAGATCGCCAAGGAGCCGATCTCGCTGGAGACGCCCATCGGCGACGAAGAAGACTCGCACCTTGGCGACTTCATCGAGGACAAGAACGCGGTCCTGCCCATCGACGCGGCGATCCAGTCGAACCTGCGCGAAACCACCACGCGCGTTCTGGCCTCGCTGACCCCGCGCGAAGAACGGGTCTTACGCATGCGTTTCGGCATCGGCATGAATACCGACCACACGCTCGAAGAGGTCGGCCAGCAGTTCTCGGTCACGCGCGAGCGCATCCGCCAGATCGAGGCCAAGGCCCTGCGCAAGCTCAAACACCCGTCGCGCAGCCGCAAGCTCCGAAGCTTCCTCGATAGCTAGAGCGTTTCCCCAAAAAGTGGCTCCACTTTTTGGATAAGGAAGAGCGACACAACAAACCCATAAAACCCGCCGGAGC